>CACGMS010000020.1 GCA_902574205.1 uncultured Candidatus Hydrogenedens sp.
AAAGGAATGGTTCGACGGACTGCAGAACTTGAGCTCTCGCTAAAGCAGCGTTTGGACGAGGTGCAGCGGCTGAAGTAATCGTGAGTTGACTGCCGATTGCAACGCTTAGCCATTAAGGCTGATGGATGAGCCGACCGACTATGGGTTAGCGTCGCTCAAAGCGGTAGTGGCTCACGTACCATTCTTCGCCGCCGTTGAGCGCAAAAAACTCCGCGCAAGCCATAAAGAAGATGCGCCAACGTCCCCACCAGACCTTGGCGTCATCGCCGTAGGTCTTCGCTATGATTGGGTACGCGGTCGTCTTGCGTCGATCCATGAGCTCCAGCCACGCTTCGCTCGTCTTCCCGTAATGGTTGCCGTTCCACCGCCACTGCTCTTCAAGGGTCAGATCGTCCTGGAAGCGAGTGAGCAAATCGTCGCTGGGCATCATACCACCGGCGAAGAAATGGCGGGTCATCCAATCGTTTGGGTCGCCTGAGTCCACATAGGGGTAGGCGGTGTCTTTGTGGCAAAAGACATGGACGAGTAGCTTTCCGCCCGGCTTGAGCCAGGTGCTGATGCGTTTGAGCAGTAAGCGATAGTTGCGCATGTGTTCAAACATCTCGACCGAAACCACACGGTCATAGCTGCCAGGCTCGGGGGGCTCAAAGTCGTTCATGTCGCAGGTGATCACCTCAATATTGTCCAAGCCACGAGCTTCTGCCAGCGCCAAGATGGTCTCTCGTTGCGTTCTAGAATGGGAGACTGCAGTGATCTTTGCTTTGGGGAAGCGAGCAGCCATGAACAGACTGAGCGAGCCCCAACCGCAGCCGAGCTCGAGAATCTTTTGACCATCTTTGAGCTCGCCGTTGGCGCAGGTGCGCTCAAGTCCTTCTGCCTCGGCCTGAGCCAGACTCGTAGTCCCCTCGGCCCAGTAGGCGCAGGAGTATTTACGATGAGGTCCCAGCACTTCGGCGAAGAAGGCTGACGGCACCTCATAATGTTGTTCGTTGGATTCAACGGGCGCCAACGCAATCGGACTCTCGTCCATCTGCGCGACCCATTTGCGCATCCGCTCCTCGCGCTCCTTGGTGGTGGCACAACGAGCAGCCGCTCCTGTGACCTGGCTCATCTTGCGGATCCCCGCACGCACCAGCGCGTCTGGAATGAGACCGCGTTCAGCCAAGCCAAAGACCTTTGCTTTGATCCCCATGACTAAGCGACTCTTAGCGTGTGTTGACCGACACCTGTTCGACCCGCTTCAAAGCCGCCGATGCAATAGCTGTAGTAGAAGTTCCACAGACGGATGAACTCGGTGTCAAAGCCCAGGTGGCGGACGTTGTTTTCCACGGCTCTAAAGTTGGCTTGCCAGCCGTGTAAGGTTTTGGCGTAGGACAGCCCGAAATGGTGGCTGTCCAAGCACTCCAATCCCTCCTGCGCCGCCGCCGCTTTGAAGCGCTCGGGCGAGGGGATTAATCCACCGGGGAAGATGTACGTCTGAATGAAGTCTGCCTGGTTCGTGTAGCTGTCAAACAAGTCGTCGCGGATATCGATGGTCTGAACCACTGCGCGACCGCCAGGTTTCAGATTGCGCTTGAGGGTCTGCATGTACGCCGACCACCACTCGGTACCCACGGCTTCAAACATCTCGATCGACGCGATGGCGTCGTAGCTTCCGTTAAGATCTCGGTAGTCGGTCAGCGAGAGCTCGACGGCGCCGTCGTTGATCGCCGGGGCGAGGCGCTTCTTGGCGTATTCTAGCTGGGCAGGGGAGATGGTGACCCCGGTGACTTGATGACCCGCTTCGGCGGCGACCTCGGCAAAGCCGCCCCAACCACAGCCCACCTCGAGGATGTGGCTGTTGGGTTCAAGCTCGGCTTGGTCCAAGATACGCTGGTACTTGGTCCGTTGTGCGGCTTCGAGTTCGGCGGTGCCTTCGTTGAAAATGGCGCTTGAGTAGGTCATCGACGGGTCGAGCCAGAGCTCGTAGAAGGTGTTGCCTAAATCGTAATGCGCTTCGATATTTTTGCGGCTTTGCTTCTTGCTGTTGCGGCGCATCATATGCTGCACGGTGGTCATGATGCGGTCGATCCCGCGGGCACCGAAGTCGTCGTTGAAGGTGTCCACGTTGCTTGCAATGACGGTCATCAAGGCGGACAAGTCGGGCGTGTCCCAGTCACCCTTGATGTAGCTCTCGGCAAAGCCAATGTCCCCGCGCCTGACGATGTTGGCGAAGGTGCGCCAGCGTTTGATCTCAAGGACACCATGTAGCCCGCTCGCTTCCCCTTCGCGAACGATGCGTTCACCGCCAGGAAGGATCATGTCGAGCCTGCCGGTCTTGAGGCTGCCTAGGGAGCGTTCGACGAAGCGTTTGGCGCCGGGTACAAAAAGAAGATTTTTAATGCTCACGGTGTTCTCACAGTGTTTATTTCGGTTTGACGGGTCGGCCATGTCCGCGATCACGCGGCACCAGTTTGACCCCTTTGATGTAAAGTAAGCCCGCTTGAATATGGATGCGTGCAAGCGCCATCCAGACTCGAACTAAGGCGCTGAATCCGTAGCGAAGAATCCGCCCGGTCGTCATCGCTAGACGCTCGCCACCGACGCGGGTTGCGATCAGTAGTTTTTCGTCGTTGTCGAGATGGTTGAGGCGGACATCGGTTTGCTCATCGCTGTGGCGAAAGCAGAAGCGGTAGAAGCCTTCGACTTTGAAGAAGGGCGACACATACAAGCGTTTGGGCGTGGTGATCCATTCGTCGCCCGTAATCGGCTCTCCGTTTTGGTGGAGGACATAGCTGTGGGTCCCGCCAAAGGTGTTGTTTACCTCGGCGACGATGACCAGGACCCGACCGCCCGCATCGCGAAGATACCAAAAGCTCACTGGGTTGAAGACAAAGTTGAACACGCGCGGCATCGTGAGCACCTCAACGGTGAAGTCCTCAACTTTATGCCCCAAGCCTGCCTCATTGAGTTCGGCTTGAAGCCAGGTCAAAGGATCCGAGCCGTCACGCCAGCCGTGGTCGCGGTCATCAAAACTCAAAAACCCAAAGCGGTTGTGTGTAAACCAGCGCCCACGCCCTTGAATGGGGTAGCGCGCTACGACACCGAACCACGGGTAGGAGAACCGGTGTGCCTTCTCAGCTCGAGCAGCGCGTGCGTGCTCCATACGCCCCAACAACAAATCGCTCATCGGGCTTCCATCTCATCACGCAGTGGCACATCGACGCCCATGCTCTGCAGCGCCCAGAGCGCCGAAATGACACCGTCCTCGTGAAAGCCCCACCGCCAATGAGCGCCTGCGTACCACAGGTTGCGATGACCTTGGAGTTCGCTGCGCCGTTGCTGTGCATCGAAGGCTTTCAGATCAAATTGAGGGTGATAGTAGACCAGCTTTTTGATCACACGGTCTGGGGTTCGTGATGGGTTGAGCGTGACCACCATCAGTTGGTCTGTGGTGAGCTCTTGTAAACCATTCATCCAATAACTGACCGCAATGGGGTCGTCCTCACCATCGCCTGAGCCGATGTAGTTCCATGATGCCCATGCGGAACGCCTTCGTGGCATCCACTGGTCGTCGGAGTGTAAGAAGACGGTGTTTTTCGAATAGTCAAAGGCTCCAAGGATCGAGCGTTCCGTGGCGTCCGGCTCAGCGAGCATCGAGAGTGCTTCATTGGCATGGCAAGCCATGAGAACGGCGTCGAAGGGTTGTTCGTCACCGTCTGCGGTGCGAAGCACGCAACCCTGTGCTTGAGGCACAACCTGGTCGATCGGCGCAGCCAGCTTGAACTCGACTGAGCACGCTTCGACGAGCGCCCTGACGTAGGTCTGGCTGCCACCTCTCAGCGAGCACCATTGTGGTCGGTTGCTCAGGTCGAGCAGACCGTGATTATCCAAGAAATGAAACAACGACTGAACCGGAAAGTCACGAATTCGCTCGGGAGATGCGGACCATATAGCACCAGCCATCGGGAGCAGGTAACGAGTGACCATGTCCTGATTGAAGCCGTGCTGGCTTAGCCACGTCCTCACCGTTTGTCCGCTCAGATCTGTCTGCCTCGCCTGTTTGGCTAGCCGATTAAACCGGGCAATATCTTTGAGCAAAAACCAGAACTTGGGGCTGAGTAGGTGGCGTCGCTGCGCAAATAAACCGGTGACGCTGCCGCCATTGTATTCGAAAGAACCCCGTTTCCCGTTCTTTGGTAGTGAGACGCTAAACGACATTTCGGTGTCATGAGGGGCGATGTGGATGTGACTGAGCAAGTGTCGGAAATTAGGGTAGTTCCTGTCGTTGAACACAATAAACCCTGTATCGACCACGAAGGGTTGACCTTGGTCGTCTGTGAGTTCGTGGCTGTGTGCGTGGCCACCAATTCGTTCACGCCGTTCATAGACGGTTACGTCCCAGCACGTGTTGCGGGATAGATAGTATGCTGCTGTTAAACCGGAGATACCGGCGCCAATTACGGCGACTCGGAGTGGATGTTCGGGGTTGTGTGTCGTTGGAGCTAAATCGACCATGAGCGTTTCTGTTTGTCGTGCTGTAAATTGGGTCTAAAAGGTCTTTATCTTTGATAACAACGGTACTTTTGTCGCTTCTCACGGTTGAGTTTCATGACTTGACTTGGGCGTTTTAGTCGGTTTAGTCGTTTAATCCAAGTAAGGTTGAACGATTTTGTAAAAATTTCGACTCATCAACATTTATTGGGGTGGCGAAATGGCTCGTTCAGGCTAAACCGAATCAGAGCACGTTGGGGAATACAAGCCATGAATCCTGTGAACTGCATCAGAGCTGCCGTCGTTTTGTGCATGATCGCCTGCGGTGATGTCACTATATCGGCGCCGACCAACCCCGACTGCCAGGCTTTATGTCGTCAAGGCGAAGTGTGCGTGGCCGGCGTCTGCGTCGACGCTCCAGTCGGTGACGCGGGGCCAGGGCAGACTGCAGACGGCGGAGCCGTGGTACCCCCTATCGAGCGGGTACCTGTGGATGCTGGCGTCATTACCCCTGGCGGAGACGGAACGACGGCTGAGTCAGCAGCAGCATCATGCCAGGATTTACTGGCAGCAAAGCCGGAAACGGCAAGTGATGTATTTTGGATTGATCCGGACGGCGCTGATGGTCGTATTGAACCCATGCAACTCTTTTGCGGTATGGAATACGACGATGGCGGATGGACACAAGTGGCTCGGCTTGAGTACGGCGATCGCGTCTGGGATGCATGGTCGAACTCCGAAGGCGATATTGGTGGACGGGGGAGTTGGGGTGTGGCCCTTAACTGGTTCTCAAACGATGAGGATGGCCGCGATCTAGAGATCCTCATCGGTGCCACAGGGACATCCGAAACCGGCTACTATCTTGGGCCGAGCTACAGCGACGTGCCGAGTGCTGCCTGGCAGCCAGGCGTCGACGTTGAGCAACAGATTGGCGATGGTTTCGACTTCCGCACCCCGGGACAGGACTTCCAGCGCTGTGAGGCCCAAATCTGGAGGCGAAACCAACTTTGGTCGTGGGCGATCTCGCGTGGCGAGGATGGCTGCGCGGGGTGGTCCGGTGGCGGGGGCTTCGTAATCTACGGGTCCCGGCGTGGCGCTGATCGAGCCTACAGTTTATGGGGCCTCAACGCCTTCGGCGCCGGTAATCAGGGCGCTCGATTTGAAGCGGTGGAGTTGTTTGTCCGCCGACGCTGAACTGGGCAGCTTGCCGAGCGACCTCGGTTGCGTCTTTGCCGAGTAGACAAGCGCGCTGATCGATTATTAGATCAAAACGACCAAAGCGACTTTTATTGGTCGCGAGCGGCCGCTTTATTTTTTGTCTATTAGCTCGATTAATCAATATCTTGAGAAGCTTTTGTAGCGAATGCGACTGTATCGGTGTTCGTTTTCGTGAACGAAAAAGACGTTTTGTATCTTGCCTTTTCGACTAAAACGACTAAAACGTTCATTGAATCGGAGATTGCGACGATGCGTTATTTCGAAGCTCGCTTGTGGGACGTTAATTCTTCACCCGATCATCGGCGCTGGATCTACGTCCCTTATGATCAGCTTAACTCCGGACCCTTCACTCTTCTCGCCGGTGACCCGCGTGGGCTGGGTATTGTTCTGATTGAGTCGCAAAGTAAAGGCGGGCGCCGAACGTATCACAAGCAAAAGCTAGCGCTCGTCCTGGCGAACCAGCGTCAGTTTGCTTTAGAACAGGCGAAGCGAGGCGTGGCGATTCGCTACCTGAGCGCCCCCACCTATGAGCAGGGCTTGAGGGAGGTCATCGCCGATGTGGGCTCGCTCGAATGCATGGTTCCGGCTGAGCGCGAGCTAAGGCAGGAACTTCAACCCTTGGTGGACGAGGGCTCACTGGTCCTGCACGAGAATCGCCTTTGGCTGACCACTGCAGAGGATTTCGATGCAGCCTGCGGCGACGGCCGCTGGCGGATGGATCGCTTCTATCGGCATGTTCGGCGCAAGTTCGGCATCCTCGTCGACTCATCGGGTAAGCCAACGGGCGGCAGGTGGAGTTTTGACGCCGACAACCGCAAGCGCTGGAAGGGAAAGCCCGCTGCGCCGACGCCGCTGACCTTCGAGTCCGATGGCATCGTGAGTGAGGTGTGCCAAGACATCGAAAGGCTGTTCGGCGATCATCCAGGCGTGCTCAATCCGCGGAGCTTACCGACGACGGAAGCCGATGCTCAAGCCATGTGGCAGTGGGCGCAAGATCACTGCCTTGAGAATTTTGGCCCGTACGAGGATGCGATGTCGGTCAACTCGCGAACGCTCTTTCACACGCTGGTTTCGAGTTTACTTAATCTAGGCAGGCTCTCGCCCGTGCGGCTGGTCAATGAAGTGCTACCCATGAAAATACCGATGAACAGCAAAGAGGGGTTTGTCCGACAGGTGCTCGGTTGGCGTGAGTTTGTTCGTCACGTCCACGAGCAGTCCGATGGGTTTAGAAAGTTGCCCGAGCGTTTGGAGGAGAAGGTGCACCGTAGTTCGGGTGGGTCGGTAAATCACCTCCGCGCCGAACTCGATCTTCCGCCGGTATTTTGGGGAGTTAAGTCGGGGTTTAACTGTCTTGATCACACGGTCGACGAGGTGCTCCAGACCGGCTACACGCATCACATCAACCGATTGATGATCCTGTCGAACTGGGCGGTTCTCATCGGCGCCTCACCCCGGGCGCTGACCGATTGGTTTTGGACCATGTTCACGGACGCCTACGAGTGGGTGGTCGAGCCGAACGTCTTAGGCATGAGTACGTTTGCGGCGGCTGATCTGATGAGCACGAAGCCCTATGTATCCGGCAGCGCCTACGTCAATCGAATGAGCGATTACTGCACGGGTTGTAGCTTCACCCCGGGTAAAGATTGTCCGATGACATCGCTCTATTGGAACTTCCTCAACTCGCACCAAAGTGAACTGGGCACGAATCCCAGAATGCAGCTGGCGCTGACATCTGCCGGCAGACGCAGCGATGAACAAAAGCGATTCGAGGCGGATGTCACCGAGCGGATCCAGAACGCGCTGATTCAGGGCAAACGGCTCGTGCCCGAAGGACATCACGAACAACTCGCAATCGGCCGCCAACATGTCTGATTTTCATACCAAACCGACGATCGTTGTAGCTGGCGCTACAGGGTTTGTAGGGCAGGCGCTTCCCGCCGCTTTGAGCGATGAGTACCGGCTGATTGCACTGTCTCGATCGGCGACGAAACCGGTTGACGGCTATCATGCATTGCGACGAGCAGACCTGTTTTCGTTGACCGAGACGCGGCGCGCCCTGAAGGGCGCTGACGTCGCGATTTATCTCGTGCACAGCATGATGCCGTCCGCACGGTTAGTGCAAGGTCACTTTAGCGACCTTGATCTGATGTGCGCTGACAACTTTGCCAAGGCGGCGAAGGACGCTGGCGTTCGCCGGATTTTGTATGTGGGTGGTTTGTTACCTCAGGGATCGTCTGATGATCTGTCCGATCACCTCTCGAGCCGTCTTGAGGTCGAGCGAGCACTCGCCGGGTCCGGCTTGCCTGTGACGACTCTGCGAGCTGGGCTTGTGGTCGGTGCTCATGGATCGTCCTATCAGCTGGTTGCTCGCTTGGTTCGGCGACTGCCGATCATGATTTGCCCGGCTTGGACCCAGTCGAGAATGCAGCCGATTGGATTACCGGACCTGGTCCATGCCATTGCCTTGAGCTTGAAGGATACCAGCGGCATTTCACACACCTATGACGTCGCCTCTGGCGAAACGTTGAGTTATCTTCAGTTGATGAAGGCGACTGCCCGGTCCTTTGGACTCAGGCGCTTGTTCCTGAAGGTCCCGAGCTTTTCAACGCGACTGTCTCGGCTTTGGGTGAGTTTGACGACGGGTGCACCCAAGGCGTTGGTCGCTCCCTTGGTCGAGAGCCTCAAGCACGACATGTTGGTACGCCCAAACCCTGAACAGCGCTTGAGCGGGTTTGAGCCGCAATCGATTTGGCGTCATCTTGAGGAGGCGGCAAGCGGCAACTCGAAGAAAGCGCCGCGTGCTTTTCAGCCGACCAAGAGTCAGTCAGCAGGCGATAAAGTGCACTCCGTCCAACGCTTTGCTATGCCGGCAGGGCGTTCTGCTGCGTGGGCAGCGTTCTGCTATTTGAAGTGGTTGCCTACGGCGTTCTTTGGCGTGATCCGAGTCGAGTTCAACGAGTCTGAGGATCGCTACGACTTTCGGATCGCCGGGCTGAAACACATTTTGCTCTCACTGCGGATCGACCATGAATCAAGCCATGA
Source organism: uncultured Candidatus Hydrogenedens sp. (assembly GCA_902574205.1). Taxonomy (GTDB): domain Bacteria; phylum Myxococcota; class UBA4151; order UBA4151; family UBA4151; genus CACGMS01. The sequence goes on from CACGMS010000020.1 coordinate 8,734, forward strand.
GCGGCGCCTGGTTCTTCGCATTGTCGGTGGAAGTCTCGTCTGGGATACTTCCCGCGGCTATCTGGAGTTTCGGTCGACCCTTGAGCAATCGACATTGCTCGTAGCCATCCATGACTTTGTACCGAGTCTGCCTTGGCGAATTTATCGGCTGAGTCAAGCGCAGGCACACCTGTTTGTCATGTGGCGTTTCCGGCGTCATTTAGACCGTTTACGACGTCGCTCGACACGAGCTGTCGTGGACCTTGCGAACCAGCAGCGTGAGGCGGCTTAGCATGGCGGCGATTGAGGGCTTGCTTCCGAGTTCATCGTATCGACTGATCTTGGTGTTGCACATGCTGGCGACCAGCGTGATGGTGGGTGTGATATGGTTTGTCCAGCACGTTCATTATCCGCTTAAGCGCTTTGTTGAAGAGGCTGCCTTTGTCGACTACGAGCGACAGCATATCGATCGAACCGGACATGTTGTTGGCGTCCCGATGCTCGCTGAGGCTGCGCTGGCGGTGTTGCTCGTTATTGATCCCACGATACATGGTCAGCCGGCCATCGCTTGGTTGGGCTTTGTACTTTTGGTGCTGATTTGGATGTCAACGGCAGTCTTTCAGGTGCCGCAGCATCATATTTTGAGTTCTGGATTTGATCGGCGGGCACACCGACGATTGGTCAACTCCAATTGGGTGCGTACGGTGTTGTGGACGGCACGGGGAATCCTTTCGGTAATTCTCCTGCTCGGTGCTTAGGGCGATGATCATGTTGCTTTGGTTGAAGAACTTATTGGATCCCGGATGGCAGGCACGAGCCAGTCAGGTGTCGCCAGATGTTACGAGTTGGTTGCCGCGGCGCGGTGACGCCCGACCGAGTCGCATGGTGTGTTTCCCGTTGAGGCAGGATGAGTTTGTTTTGGTGGCGCCTTTTCTGCCCAAGCGAGAGGTACTTGAGCAACTCAAACAGGTCGGCCGGGTTGGCTGGATTGTCGTTTACGACGAGCAGCAACTCGCAGCGGCACGGTACCTTAGACGGCATTTGCCGATTGCCGCGATTCTCGCGACGGCAGCGATGAGTCGTGTGCACCCAGATTGTGAGTCTCTGGGGCGGTTTCCCGCCGGTTACCGTTTGGGTGTTCACTCGCTCTATGGCTCGGATGGTCAGGGCGTGGCGATCAACTACCGGACGGTGCGGCGAACGACCCTCTTTGTGAGTCACGTGGTGCAATCAAAGGCGCACGGGCTTTGGGCACCTGCTCGTCGTTTGCGTCGCTCCGCTGATTACCACCTCGAGCAACTCGGCGATCACTTGGCGGAACTGGGTCGTGGGCGCTCGAAGATCACTGTCGTCTTCGATGGTGATCACGTTTGGGATATGCGTTCGGATGAATGGATCGAATCGTGCCAGCAGTCGGTCCAGGCTGTGCGTGCGGAAGTGACTAAGTAAGGAGAGAGCATCATGGTTAGAAGGCATCTACTCGGCTTAAATGAGCCAGTTTCCGCCTTGGTGATTGGTGGGCGTGAAGGGATTGGTGGTGCGATCGCAGCGGCACTGTTGGATGATGAATCAACCGTCGCTGTGACGGTGACCAGCAGGGATGTGAAGTGGGTGGGGACACCGAGTTCGGATACCCGTTTGCACCGATGCTTGCTGGACGTGACCAAGACCGAGCAGATGGTTCGACTCGCCGAAGAGCTGAGCCACCGGCAATCTGGGCTCAATGTCATCCTCAATTGTACCGGCTTGCTGCACACCGAAGGGTTTGGTCCTGAACGAAGTTGGCGCCATCTCGACATGCAGACCATGCAGCAGGTGTTTGCGGTCAATACCTTCGGTGTGGCGCTGACGGTTCGTTATTTGCTGCCGCTGTTGCCACGCGACCGTCGAGCGATCTTTGCGTCGATCTCTGCGCGCGTGGGGAGTATTGGCGACAATAGGCTGGGCGGTTGGTACAGTTATCGAGCATCGAAGGCGGCGCAAAACATGATGATTCGAACGGGCGCGATCGAGGCGAAGCGAGCGCGACCAAACTTGGTCTGTGTTGCTTTGCATCCGGGAACGGTGCGGACAGCCCTTTCCGATCCGTTTACGAAACGAAAAGCTGAGGATGAGCTCTTCACCCCATCCGAATCGGGTCAACACTTGATCGACGTTCTTAGTGGTCTATCGAGTAAGGATTCTGGCTATCACTTTGCTTGGGACGGTGAACGTATCCCTTGGTAGGCAGCCGAACCCTGCTTTGGTTCTTCTCGGACAAGAATGGGCGGATTGTACGGTGAGCGCTCGTTTGAGTTGCGAGCGAGGGGGTTACCGGAGCTGGCTGCGTTGCGAAGATCGGCTTACCTTTACCGGCGAATTGGATGAGCTTTTATGGGTTCGGCAAGGGCGCCGCACGATCAATCGCATGGTGGATCTGAACGCCCTCAAAGCTGCTGCCGATGAGCCGTACCAAGAGGTCTGTTTGGCGATGACATCGAACACCTCAATCTATGCCTTATTTAACAGGTAAATCGCGGTTTGGCGCGGCGAGTTTCTTTTGGGGAGCGATCAAACCGGTCAACATCACAACCCCTCTTGCTATAAATTTTCAGGGGAACGAGGGGGATTGTGTGGTCCAACCCATTCGCGATGTCGACGGTGATGAACTGCAAATTATCGATTTTGATTTGAGCGCAGCGCAACTCTTGGGTCAGGCGCCGATTCAAGTGGTCAATCCGGACAGCGCCGACCCCAAGCTCCAAGTGACGCAAGTGCTGCCGGGCACTGGACATCGGATCTCAGCCACATTCTCGGACGGCTTGAGCGAGCCACAAACAGTGAGTATCAATCTGATTTTACGCTCTCTTAGTGGCGCCGTTGATTGTTGGACGGATTAGGTTCTTGGGTGAGCCGTGACAGTCTTTACTGACTCGCTAGAGCCACTCTAGAGGCGGCCTCTTTTACTCGCCTCCCGTAGGCTGTACCCTAAGACTTCGCCTGTGGAGTTAAGGGAGGGCTGTCCATGAGTCAGTGGGTATTCATAGCGCTTGGTTTAAGTTGCATAGTGGGCGCTGTAGCGCTGGGCGGCTCCACGGCGATATTTTTCGATCTGCCCTCGGTGTTTATGGTCGTCGTTGTTGGCTTTGCCTTTTCCATTGCTGCCCATGGCGTGGGTCATCTCTTTGCTGCCTTGGCCGCCGGTTTTCGCTCCGTTGCTCAAGATGATGAGGACGCCGAGTTGTATGCCATTACGTTGCAGACCTTGCGCAGCAGTTTGTGTGCAGCCGGCGCAGCCGGGTTCCTTATCGGCTTAGTCAAAATGCTTCAGAATATGTCCGATCCGAGCAGCATCGGTCCGGCGATGGCAGTGGCCTGTCTCACAGCGCTCTATGCTGTTGTTCTAGCAGAGCTTATCGTGTCGCCGATGATCAGCCGCCTGCGCCTGCGAAGTGATTCAGACGCCGCCTCGCAGCCGCTCGAAGCATCACCTGACGTCAACGCCTAAAGGAGAGTAGACGATGGCTCAATGGATCGCTCTTCTTGTTGGTGTGAGTTGCTTGGTAATGGGCATTTCATACGGTCACAGTTCGTTCTTTGCCTTTATTGATGTGGCTTCGGTCTTAATCGTTTTTGTGACCGGCTTTTGCTTGGCTTTCGCAGCACATGGATTCTTGCCTGTGTTGAGCGCTTTAGTCGCTGGGTTCAGTCCAACGAAGGTGACGGACGAGGATTCGGGGCGCGATGCGCTGACTCTGCAGACCCTACGCAACACAATCTGTGCTGCAGCAGTGGTTGGTTATATTATTGGCTTGGTTCAAATGCTTTCGAATATGTCGGAACCCACGAGGATCGGTCCTGCGTTGGCGGTGGCGTTACTCACCAGTCTGTACGCCGTTATTTTTGCGGAGTTGATCCTGGCGCCGATGGTCAATCGGTTGCACTTTCGAGCGGGTGGTAGTGCTTGGACAGCACCCGGTTCGGGAGCTCGTGGCGCCGTTATTGTCCTTCTGGCAATTCTTGCGCATATCGGTTCGATGATGTTGATCCTCGTAGCGATGGGCATCCAGACCAATTAGCGGCGCCAACTTGCGCTCATGATGTTCGTTAGAGGGAGTAGGGTGATGATGCAGTGGGTGTTTATTTTGGTCGGTTTGAGTTCAATCGTCGGTTCCATCCTTTTGGGGGGTGCAGAGCCGTTTTTAGACCTTCCATCAGCGGTGTTTGTATTGGTCGCCGGTTGTGGCTTTGCGATCGCTGCTCATGGTGTCTCTGCAATCCGTGCGGCGATGGCGGCGGCGTTTCGCAGCAGCCCAATCGAAGATGAAGATACGGACCTCCACGTGATTGTTTTGCAGACCTTGCGTAATAGTCTGTGTGCGGCGGGCGCTGCCGGGTTCCTGATCGGTTTGGTCACCATGCTGGCACGTCTTTCAGACCCGACACAGGTGGGACCTGCCATGGCTGTTGCTGCACTGACCGCATTTTATGCCCTTATTTTATCCGAAGTGATCGTCGCGCCCATGATCCACCGGCTTCGTGTGCGAAGCGAGGTCCGTGTTGAGTCAGAATCAATCAGTGCCACGGGATTGGAACAGTAAAACCATGGGTCAGTGGATCGCTCTACTTGTGAGTGTTGGTTGCTTAGTTGCAGCGATGTCTTATCACGAGTCCATCACGATTTTTATGGACGTTCCTTCGATGATTTTCGTGGGTGCGACCGGGTTCTTTATCACGTTTGCTGCGCATGGTTTTCGACCGGTCATGACAGCGCTAGCAGCTGGGTTTCGGTCAACTCCAGCAGCCGATGAATCCGCAGCGCGCGATGCGCTGATTCTGATCACGTTGCGCAATACCCTTTGTGCTGCCGGTGCCCTGGGTTTCTTGGTCGGATTTGTTCAAATGATGACCCATATGTCGGATCCTCAAGTCTTGGGTCCAGCCATGGCTGTATGCACCTTAACTGGCCTTCATGCGCTCTTTGCTGAATTGCTGTTGAGCCCGATGATCAATCGTCTACATGCCCGGGCGGGTGGCGATCCCTGGGCAGCTCCAAGTCACGGTCTTCGAGGAACGCTGATTGTGGTGCTGGTGATCGGTGCGCAGTTGTCTACGTTTCTGTTCTTGCTCAATAGCTTGGGTTCTAAGCTCAGTTGATGAGGCGCCTCGGTTGGTTGCTGTTCGGATCGATGAGCCTGGCATGCGACGTGCCAACAACCCCTCAACTCGATGGGGGAGGTCAGAGGAGCGCAGTGATCGATGCTGGGTCCGCGCAGAGGGATGCCGGCGCAATCATGGATGCAACTTCAGCACTCGATGCCGGAGCGCGGCAGCCTTTAGCTGAATGCGGCAACGGTCAGATTGAAGTGGGCGAGTGGTGTGACGACGGCAACACGCGTGAAGACGACGACTGCGCCAACGATTGCACGCCAGCGGCGCCGTTTCATGAGTTTGATCGACTCATTAAAGCGGCTTTAGAGGCGCATGGTATTGCTGGCGCGACGTTGGCGGTGACCAAGGACGAGCGTTTGGTGCTTAAGCGAGCCTATGGCTTGGCGGATCGGAGGCGAAATCGAGAGATGAAGCGTGACGATCGCATGCGGATTGCGAGTCTTTCTAAGCCGATCACATCGGTCGCTGTACTCAAGTTGATCGAAGATGGGCGTCTGTCGCTGGATGATCGCGCCTTTGCGATTCTCGATGATGTCGAACCACCAGCGGAGCGAACACGTGATCCACGTTTGGCTGACATTACGGTTCAGCATTTGCTGCATCATGCAGGTGGCTGGGATCGTAACCGCTCGGGCGATCCGATGTTCAAGAGCCGTTTGATTTCTAATTCGCTTGGCATTGATGGCCCAGCGAGCGCACGAGATACTTTGGTCTACATGCTTGGGCAGCCGCTCGATTTTGATCCGGGCTCGGATTACGCCTACTCCAATTTTGGTTATTTGTTGCTCGGTCGAATTATCGAAAAAGTGACCGGGCAAGCCTACGATGCCTTTGTCCGTGAGCAGGTTTTAGCGCCTATGGGTGTTCGGGATATGGAGCTGGGTCGCTCGCTCGCTGAGGATCAGCCTGACGATGAGGTGCATTATCATGGTTATGAGGGAGCACGAGATGTCGTTTCGGTATTTCCGCAGCATAGCGATCGCGTCCAAAGACCGTACGGTGGATTTCACCTAGAAGCGATGGATGCTCATGGTGGCTGGATCGCTCATTCCGAAGATTTGGTACGCTTCTTAACCGCGATTGATGGCCGAGATGGGCGAGCAGATTTCTTGAGTGCTGCGAGTGTCACCAAGATGGTCGAGCGTCCTGATATGGACCATTGGAGTCGACGAGCATGGTATTACGGTATGGGTTTGTCGGTACGTCCGATGCAGGGCGATACCAACCGCTGGCATAATGGCTCGCTTCCGGGCACGTCGACCATCTTTTTGCGCAGCTATCATGGGTTGACCTGGGCCGTCCTCACCAATGGACGTACTGCAAACAGTAGCGATTTCTTGGGCGCTCTGGATACAGCTGTTTGGCGAGCGGTAGCGACCGTTCGTCCATGGCCGACCTACGACTTGTTTGAGGATTAGTCGGTGCAGCTAAGCGACTTCGAAGGTTGGCCCTGCGGGTAAGACCAATGCGGTTAGGTCGGGCAAGGTCAAGGGTTCGCCGTTGAGTTGGCTAGCCACCAACGACCCGAGTATCATCGGCCACAATCCACTTTGACTTCCGAAGTGATTTTCTAGGGCTTCGGCAAAGCGTTTAGACGCTTGGCTAATGGCTGATTGCGCATCGGGTGCTTGTCGCTGTGCATCGAGCGCAAGCAACAGCGTGCGTTTGAGGTCGCCTTGGTGTTGATAAAGCCAGTTCGCAAGCGTTTGAAGTCGCTTGTTGATTGGCATATCGATGCGAATCACCATCAACGCGTCGGTGATGTGTCGCTCGGTACTGCGCATCAGCGCCTGCTCAAAGATCGCATTTTTCGTATCGAAATAATGGTAGAGCACACCGGTCGTAGTATCGAGCCGACTGGCTAAGCCACGCATCGATAGCGCCGCATAACCACAGTCAGCAAAGAACTCGAACGCGCCGTCAAGGAGAAGAGCTCGCTGCGCATCATGGTCTACAATTTTAGGCATGGGTTGCGGCCTTCATAGGATCAATCGAGGACGCCGTAAGAGGGGTGTCGTTGACCGAGTTCATAGCATTGAGTCGAGAATCCATCAGCCCGCAAAACAAAGGCGGAACCAACGCAATCAAAATCATCCCAGGATATCCGGTCGGTAACTGTGGGGACTCATCAAAATGACGAAGCGCCGCATAGGCACGACGAGGATTGGCATGGTGATCACTGTGCCGACTCAGTTCAAACAACAGCAAACGACCTAAAATAGCGTTCGAGTTCCATGAGTGCGCTGGCGTGACAGGCTCATGCCGCCCCTTGTCGTTCATTTCTCGTCGTAAGCCGTAGTGCTCAAGGTAATTGACGGTCTCGAGGAGCAGGGCTCCTCCGACCGCTGCGACCACGAAGAACGTCAGAACCTCAATGCCGCCTACCAGTCCGATCAACATCAGCGCGACGAGTTGACCCAGTTGCCATCGAACCATCTCGTTTTTGAAGGACCACACCTTTTGCTTGCGCCGGCTGAGACGGGTGGACTCGAGTTTCCATGCGTTGATCCAACCACCGATGCCGCTGCGCAACCAGAAACTAAAGACCCATTCGCCGCGCCGAGCAGTCGCCGGATCATCGTGCGTGGCGGCACGCACATGGTGTCCTCGGTTATGCTCGATAAAGAAATGAGCATAGAGTGATGTACTCAAGAGGATCTTTGCAAACCCTTGCTCCCAATCGCCTTTTCGGTGGCCGAGTTCATGACCGATGTTAATCGCCAGTGCACCGCAGCTAATGCCCATGGAAACGAGTAATCCAGCTTGAGTCCAGCCCTCAAAGCTGGTGATCGTGCGGAAGAAGACACCCAGAGTGATCAGATGAAGCGCCGATGCGGCATAAATTGGTACATCGTATTGCCAGCCTTTGAGATCAGCGATGGGTAGGTGCGATGTACTGTTGGTCTGGGGTTCGGGAAGCACCCATTCCGCAAAGGGCAGAAGACCAAAGATCAGAAAAGGCGATGCCCACGCCATCACTCCACCTTGAATAAAACCGATCAGCGTCGCGATCGGGATAATAAGCACAGTGAAGTAAAGCATTGAATTCATGGTTCCACCTTTTCCATAACAAGTGTTATATAAAAGGGGTTTGCACTCAGCGCAACCCGTAAATCGATCAATGTAGCCAATGAACGAATTTTTGATCTAAATCGATCGGAATGAGCGAATTTTGCAGGAATTGTTGCGACTTGGAGCGTCTATTCGCTTGAAATGAACGTTTAGCTGGGTCATAGTTCGGGCACATTGAGCAGCTCTTGGCTGCGCATGATTTGCTATAGAAAGCTAGACTTCGGCATGTTTGTTTTCCTTGCATCAGTCTGGTTATTGATGGCTCCGACCACCACCGAACAAGGTGCTCAAATCGAAGCTGCAGAGCCAGCCGCAGCCAGCGACGATTCAAAGGCTCAAGTCGTTTGGACTTCGGGTTGGAGTATCGGCGTATCTCAAGCCGGTGATCATCCGCTGTCTCGGTCGTTGATCGAGCAACGACTTGCTCGTTGGATCAAGAAATTACCGAATGCACAACTGGACCAGAGCGTTGATCTAACCCGTACGGAATTTCGCCGTTCCGCACGTGAGGGATTGAGGCGGTACGCCTTATTTATTGATCGATCAGCGAGCGATGTCTTGCTGATTCAAGTGCTCGATGAGCAAGAACTCGCCGGTCTGGCGAGCTTGGATTTACAGTGTCCAGGTTGTGACGTGAAGGGTTGGGAGGTTCGTCTCAATGAGGGCATGTCGGCCTTGATTGAGGCGTTGGCTCCGATTTTGAAGGCGAATGTGTCCGAGTTGGAAGAGGCTGAAACCGAGAAGCCTAAGGGTGAGGCGTCGATTGCCTTTCAATTTCGCGAACTTGGTTCGGGATTGAAGTTGGTGGGCGTCAGCGTCCAAATCACTCAGGGTCAAGAGAAGGTTTGCGAGACACTCAGTGAGGCAAAGGGGAAAGCACGGTGCCCTGATCTGCGAGCGGGTGAGTACGCATGGGCGGCATCGTTTTCTGGCTACAAGGCGAAAACGGGCACCATCAAGTTGGCGGACAAAGAGGCGCAGTTTCGACCGATCGACCTCGAGCCGACCCGCATTAATCGATTTTCGACCACGATTCGCGGGCGTGGACCGAGTCGCGAGGTGACACGCGTGCGCTTAACTCGAGAAGAGTTGGAAGATATCCCAGGTACGGGTGGCGATGTTGTTCGCGCTGTCCAGTCACTCCCGGGTGTTGCGCGTCCGCCAGGATTGTCACCGTTGATTATCATTCGTGGGTCCGAGCCCGATGACAGTTTGTTCATGATCGATGGGTTTCGTTCGTCGCTGCTTTATCATCTGACCGGTCAAGGTGTGGTGGAGAACGAAACGGTCGAACTGCTTGATTTTGTGCCAAGTAATTTTAGCTCGCGCTTTGGTCGCTCCCATGGCGGTGTCGTCGAGGTCACCACTCGAGATAAACATGAGGAAGAATGGACCAGGCGGATTCAAACGGACGTGTATGCAGGCAGTGTCTTTGCTGCAGGACCCGTGGGTAAGAAAGATATGGTCTGGATGAGCTTTCGGCGCAGCTGGATTGATGCGGTCTTGCCGCTGGTTGCCGACGTTTTGCCGCTGGATTTCACGGTAGCGCCACGATTTTATGATTACTTCCTCAAGTGGGACCGCAAGTTAGGCGCTGGTGGACGGCTCGGATTTGTGTATCAGGGCGCCTTGGATAAGGTGAAGTTTGCGATTGAGGAGCCGCCTGATTTTGACCCCAGTGTGCGCGGTGATGTCTCGACGCTGACCATGTTCCATCGCATTCGCCCCTATGCGTCGTTCAAGCTCGGCGATTGGCGACACAAGAGTTCGATCAACATTCAGCTGGAGTCGTTCAACGTGAACTTAGCTGACGTCTTCAAGCTCACCGTTGAGAACTATCGAAAAAGTTGGCGGCATGAGGCGCAGCGTAAGTTGTCTGAGTCAATGGATCTGGTGCTTGGGATCGATCACCAGCAAGCGTCGTACAATGTAGGCGGTAAGGCGAGTAGTCGGCCCCAAGAGGGCTCGGGTCCGGGGAGCTTTGCTCGGACGGAAACGTCGTCCTTTGACTCACCGGGCCTGGTGGTGCGACCGGCGATCTACAGCGAACTCAGGCACAAGGTCGGGCTGTGGGAGAGTTTACTTGGATTGCGCGTGGACACCGACGGAGCCAACTGGGTCGTTTACCCACAGCCGCGCTTCCTGGCGAAACGCTACCTGAACGATAAGCGCTTTGATTTGCGCTTTGGTTTGGGTGCCTACAGTCAACCGCCACGACCAGATGAGACGATCCCTCCTTTTGGTGACCCCAATCTGTTTTGGGAGCATGCAGGTCATATTCAGCTGGGCGGCGGGTTTACCGATCCCGGCGGCTTTTCGATTGAATCTTCGTTCTTTGGGAAACGAGTAATTGACGCTGTCGGCAACGAAGTGGCGCAGGAAGAGGCTCAGGGCACTGCCGGTCTTGGCGGACTTGCTAACGTCGGCGAGGTACGTGGCTACGGCGCGGAGTTCTTAATTCGTCAGCGTAAAGCCGATTTTCCGCTGAGTGGATTTTTGGCGTACACAATTTCTCGAGCCGAACGAAAGGAGCGTGAAGGGGAAGACTGGCGGTTGTTCAGCTTTGATCAAACGCATGTATTGACTGCTGTGGCGACCTACAAATGGACGACCCGTTTTTCGACTGGCTTTCGTTACCGGTACGCCAGCGCCAACCCCGAGACACCGATTCTCGGGAGTATTTTTGATGCGCGAACGGGGACCTACATCCCGATTCCCGGTGCGCCATTTTCGGACCGACCGCCGGCATTTTGGCAGGTTGATGTGCGTGCCGACTATAAAATCTTGAGGCCGGGCTGGCGTTTGCAGCTCTACTTAGATCTGCAAAATGCGACCAATCGACAGAATATTGAGGGTATCTCGTACAATACCGATTATACCGAACAAGAGTATACCTTTGGGTTACCGCTGATTCCGAGTTTTGGTATCAAGGGAGTCTTCTAAATGAAACGCATGCTCATCTGCACGGCGGCTTTGCTCGCCGGTTGCGGCGAAGAACTCAAACCTTTTACCGTGGTTGACCGATTACGGGTCGCAGCAGTAGCAAACACGCCCGTTCAACCCATCCCGGGTCAGATTTTTGATGTCACTGCGCTGACGTTGCGATCGCCTGATGATGAGACGCCTCTGACGCTCCTTGCAAGCGGCTGTGTCTCACAAAGCGGTGGGCTGTCCTGTGGACCGACCGATCCTGAGCTCATCTTTGCTGCGCTTCCTCAAGAGCGCATAGAGTTTGACGGTGAGCGACGCACCGGAGCGCGCGAAAATCATTGGCGGTTCTTGTGGCCGGAAGGCGCAGTCGGGGTTGGTCTCATTAATCTGGTGGCGGTCAATTGTGCCTTGCCCGATCAGTTGGATACGGAGCGACTCGCTCAAGACCTTGATACCTTGGCGGAGACTGGCGAGGTTGCAGCGCCGGAAGGTTGGGTCTGCGCCGAGGACCCGCTGCGTTTGAGCAGGTCCGTGCTACTGACTCGGCATCTGATCACGCCGAAGCTTGCGCCTGGACCGGTCGTACATCAGGCGCACTTGTATCCACCGACGATGAAGCGCACCGAGGATCAAACAGAGCTTGCAGATGGCTTAATTCGAACCTCCGTTGAGGCGCCGATGATCGGTGTGCCGAGTACGGATGAACCGCGATGGTACTGGTTTTCGTCATCGCCACGCGGGGTCGTGATGCGATTTACGGCTTCTGAAAAAGGCAGCAACACAGCGTTAGTCGATGCTGAGCGTAGTCAGGATTATAGTTACTGGGCGATCATGCGCGACGAGGTAGGCAGGGTCGCCTGGAGCACGATGCATCTGGCTGCTGATACCGAGATAGCCGAGCCCTAAAAGCCAATGATATAACCGGCGTTTCCGCCGGCGAAAATTTGCCACATGGCTTGTCCAGAAGCACCGGGTTCAACCCAGTCTAAACCAATTTGTGCGCCAAAGATTGGCATCCCTGGACCAATGCGCAAGCGAACAGCGCCGCCGCCAAAGAGGGTGCGAACACCCCAGCGAGCCGTACTTTCCTCTTTGGTGAAGAACAGCATCGGGCCTGTTTCTCCGAAGACGTACCAGGTCCCGATCTGACGCCTAAGTTGCATCATGACCGCTGGCATAATCAGCAGATCGGGCACATCGATGGGCTGATTCAGACCGATCGAGTCAAAGCGTCCACCGCCTCCGAATTCGAAGGTGGCGAGTAGACCCCAGTTGGGCGCGATGCGACCGCCGGTCACCAGTCGAGAAGCCCCGCCTCCGCCTGCGCCAAGTTTTCCTGCTTCAAGCTGAGCATAACCGCGTCCTGAGGTTTCAAGTGAGACAAAACCATCGGGAAGCGGATCTTGTCGCGGTTGATAAGGATCCTGGGCTTCCCACCAAAAGGGACAGTCGCCTTGCTCGACAAGTTTGAGTCCGTGATCCATCAGTTTGAGACTGCGTTCGGCGGTCAGCAAGAGACGCATTTTGCTCAACGGTCGTTCGCCAGCTTGCCAGCGTTTGGCTGAGGGCTCACCGAGTTGAGCCAGCTGCTTCGAGATCAGCGCTTTAGCGGCTTGACGCTCTTGGGGGAGGGCTCGGCACAGGCTCGCTAGGAGGTCTTCGCTCGCCGAATCTTGTTCGAGTCGGTCGATACTCCACCCAAGCTGCTCTTGCGCTTTGACGACTCGTTCCACATCAAACGCCAGACCAACACCCGTCGGTCGAGTCGTCGCCGCACATCCCATGGCAAAGGACAGAGCAATGAAAGTCTGAAACGTTCTCAACTGAGTCGCCAATCCTATCTAGTTTTGAGCGCGATGGATTCGATGCTCAGCCCCTAACTGGCTTCGATCTATTGAGCTACTTCAATCGTGATCCATCGACCCTTTGAGCGTGTAGGCCATAAGATGATCTTTGAAGCCGGTAAGTTGAAAGCTGCCTAAAAGTTCTGTGGGTTGTTCGATTGGATCGGCGACACTCCTGGAAAGAATCAGCGTCAGGTCATGGTCAGATCCCAGCTCCTGGAGCCGAACCGTTTGGTTCACGGCGGCGCCGATGACTGTAAAATCGAGTCGCTTCGGCGCACCAATATTGCCATAGCGAACATGCCCCTCGTGAAGAGCCGCCGCATAGCGAATCGGTGTCTCGGGGTACTTCTTGTTTGCCTTGTGAATACGCATTTGAAGCTCTTGCAAGGCATCGACAGCGCTTTGACAAATATTCGTTGCGTCCTCATGGGCAGGAAAGACGAAAAGCAAGCCATCACCAATAAATTTCAAGATCTCGCCCCCATACTTCGTCACCGAGCGATCAATACTGCTGTAAAATGAGCCCATGAGTGCAAGGAGTTGATCGCTATTGAGCCGCTCGGTCAGCGCAGTAAAACCGCGCAGATCGACAAACCCAATAACCGCTTGCAGCGATTGAAGGTCACCATGACGAATACGCCCCGATGCGACTTGTTTTGCCGTATTCCTGCCCAAGTACGCGGCGAGGAGTTCGGTCATCATGATTCGCTCGACTTTGTGCGCAACCGATAGGCGAATATACGGCACCGTCTTGATCATGGTTTCAAGAAAGTCGTCCGGGAATCCGCCAGGCGCTTTCGTCGATAAACTGATCATGAAACTGTAGGGTGCTGGCATTGGGACTGGGACGACACAGTACTCGGTATGACCTCGGGTCACCAGATCGGGGAAAATAGGAAAGGCAGGCGGATTCATGTGCTCATTCAAAATCCACGACTCAGCTTTGCCGCTGACCTCAACTGCGGCGAATGGGCTTTTGAGGTAGAGGGCTTGGTTGGAATGACCGTGCTTGAGCAAATAGACCTCAGTGGTTCCGTCAGCTTTTTGATTGGCGTAATGCTGGACAATAGTCCGGACGTCATCGACGGAGACCTCTTTGCTTGTGGTGGGATGCCAACGTTGAACCAGCATCTCGAGTTGTGGGTGTTTGGTGCGTAGCACCACACTTGCGCCAGCGATTGATAAACCCCATTCGTTTAAACTGTGGACTAACGGGTGAAGGTAGGTGTCCACGTCTTCGTGCAAACGAGCATGGTCGAGCAAACAGCTCTTAAGGTGTTCAAACAACGATTCAGGTGTCGGTTTAGCGATCAAGAGAGAACGCCTCCTGGTCATCTTGGACGCCTTTGAGTCGATGCGAACCGAGCGATCGAGTCGGAATGGGGAGTGCGGACGCAAAAGGGGCAGAAAGGATAAGTCGCTCGTTGAGTTTTGGGAGCAGTTGATGCAGTCGTGCGGTCAGATTAACCGCTTGGCCCATAACTGTAAAATCGAGACGCAGTTCAGAGCCGATATTACCCGACAGGACATCGCCGTAGTGCAAGGCAACTTGGGTGGTAAACTGTTGTCCATTCGCTCCGGGGAGCGATGCGTTGAGTAGGCTGCGGGCAGCCGAAAGTGCCGCTTGACAACTTACCGCGCCATGGTCTGCATCGAAGGGAAAGATGAAGAGCACGGTCTCACCGATAAACTTCAGAATCTCCCCTCGATGCGGCGTAATCGAATCGTAAATTTGACGGAAAAATTGGTCTAAAATTTCGTTTTGCGTAGCGTCATTCATTGAGCCGACTTGCTCTTTGTAGCCATGCAAATTGACAAATCCGATCACCGAAGTGACTTGGTTGATTTGACCACGGCGCATTTGCCCGCCAAGTACCCTCTTTGCAGGCGCTTTACCCAGATAAGCGGCAAGGATCGCATCTAAACTCAAGCGTTCGATGTTGAAGCCAAAGATCAGACCGAGCAGGGGACTGAGCTTCTTCATCAAGATATCGAATCCGTCAGGAAACCCATCGACTCGAGCGGTCGCAAAGCTGATACCCGCTTCAAAGGGCGGCGGTACCGCTACCGTCATCGCAAAATAGTCGGTTGCGCCCTTTTCAAGCAAATCATCAAAGATAGCGTAGTGCGTTTGATTCGGGTTCGCTTCGGCCCGCCAGCGGACCGGTTGCTGAGTCTTATACGCCTCACCAAATGGACTATTGAGGTACATCGCCTCGCTGCTGTGGCCGTGTGCGATAAAGTAGAGATCGATCGCACCTGATAAACCCGTAAAGGACTCCTCACCGATCACCCGACCTGTGCTGTCGATGTCGATGGACTCGGAGTCATGTCGTCGCCAACGCTGACCAAACAATTCGACTTGAGGGTGCAATGTACGAATGAGTGATGAGCACAGAACGAGCTCAAAGCCGGCACGCTCAAAGAAGCCCACAAATCGGTCCAACTGTTGAGCCGGCAATTCGCCTAAGCGCTTCACATCCAACAACCACTCGGTCAGATGCTGTTCAAATTGATCCAAGTTTTGAACGGGTCGTGTCATTCGTTCTCGTGCCTTATTCTGCCGTTCACTTGTTTATTCGCTATGACATTTCGCCGAACATCCGTCACCGCTTTGAGTGTTCCCGTCGTCACACTCTTCATAAGGTGCGCGTAGACCGTCGCCGCATTCGAATCCGAGTTCACATAGGGGCTCGAAAGCGGCGAGTTCGAAGCCTTCGTCGAGCCAGAGCGGGTAGAAATGACCTTGGTGTGGTCGCCACATGAGACGGTCACCACTAGGTTCGTGCTGTTCGCCGATATTTGTTATTTTCCAAGGCACGCTAACGTAGCCATCCGGTTGCGGCGTTTCGACATGCCACGTGATGGTGGTTTGGGGTCGAGCCGGACCGTTAAACACTAAGGCTTTGGACATCCCTAGACCGCCGATTTGACCAAGGTATCGATAACTGGCGCCAGGTTCATTGGGTGAGCGACTCCCCAAGTACAAGTCCCCGGTTTGTGCTTCTTCTTCGGCAAAGGTCATCGGCAGCGTTTTGGGAATTCCAGGTCTGCCGTTTAGGTAGGGTGTCACCGTTGTTTGATTGGCGTCTTCTGACATCTCAAAGGCGATGTTCGTCCAGACTTGTTCATGGGGTAACTCGATACTCGCAGTCACTTGGTCCCTAATCAGCATGACCGCCCTTGGCGGCTCGTCTGCTCTCGAGCGTGTCAAATCGATGCGTACAGGATCGCCGCCCGGGTCGGGCTCCTTGGACAACAAGGTCCATTCAAAGGTTTGCCCTTGGGGAAAGTTGGGTCGAATCCAAATCTGTACGCTCGCAGGTGTCCCGGCGATCAAACCGGTTTTGAGCGTACCATCATCGTTAGTGGCGACGCCGCTTTGACCGTCTAGATTGAGCGATTTGCAGAGCGTTTTGCACCCCTCCTTGAAACAAGGTGCTGTGCGTAAGTCGTCGC
>CACGMS010000021.1 GCA_902574205.1 uncultured Candidatus Hydrogenedens sp.
AATCGGGGTCCTCACGCTGCCAGGAATGAAACGTTTTACGCAGTCAGAACCCGCTTTTGAGGCCATCGATTGTGAACCCGAGCTCCTCGCTATTGCTCGGCGTGGTTGGGAGGATCGGCTGCGGTCAGAATACATCGGCGTCATGGTGATGCGACGCTTTCATGGACTTTTGGTTGATCTAAACGCGCCAATGGACCTCCAAGAGGTGGCGTTGATCATGACCGTACAAGAGCAACAGCACACGCGCTTATGCGCGGCTGCAGCAAGGCACCTTGGAAGTGATTTGCATCTCGGTTTCGATTTAGCTGAATTACAGCAAGCGCGGGATGATTCATCCATCGAGATTCAGCTTTGGACAATGATCATTGGCACCTTAATCTGCGGTGAAGGCGTTGCTTTAGAGTTGGTCAAACACTGCCTATCTGAACTGCCTAGAACGTCATTTTGCGAAATCCTTCGGTCGATTGCGCGCGATGAGGTGCTGCATGCTTCGCTCGGGTTTCATTTATTGAAGTCTCTTCGAAATACTCCAAGTTCGTGGCTCAGCTATCCTGGCGATCAATGGGTCGCTGGCTTAGTGAGGCAGCAATTGCACATGATGAAACAACGCGATGTCGTTGAACATGATGAAGCCGAGTATTTTGCAAACCCAGAAAAAGCCAAGCGACTTAACGAACTCGGACTCCCCGACAGCCGTAATTTTATGGCGTGCTATCAACAAGCAATCGATCAAACGATCCCTCAAAAGCTAGTCAAGGTCGGGCTCGATATCTCCGCCAAACCGTGATAATTCAAGCCTTGGAGCGCTCATGAATTTCAACAGGAAACAGGGGATGATCATCGGGAGCAGCTTGCTTTTTGGCGCCTGTGATCCAGACCCCTCCAATCCACCGAATCTACCGTCGACAGATTCAGGACCGACTACGCTAGATAGCGGTACCTTTGCCGATGCAGGGTTGACCCCGTCTGATATCGGCACCGTCACCGATACAGGTCCTCTTTTAGATACAGGCCCGATACCAATGGATGCCGGCTCTGATGCTGGGACTCCGACCGCCGATGCAAGTGCGTTTGTCGATGCAGGTGGACCAGCCGACCCACCAAACAATGGTGACCGCTGTACCGATCGAGAGGATGCCTATTGTGCGGCTGGTCAAGCGACCTTCTTTTGTACCGGTACCCATTGGCAACGTACGGATAATTTTGAATGTGATCCATGCGCAGATGGCGGCGGATTTAACGGTTACTCTCGTGCACAATGCGGATTTCAACCCGGCGCTCAGTGCCATCATCGAAACCAGGCATTCTGCGATGAAAACTTGCGTCCCGATGCCGTGTGCACGACGCGCTGGCAAACCCTAAGTAACGACGGCATGTGCACCCCGTGTGAACTCGATAACCAAGGTTATCTGCGAACCATGTGCGCCGTACCTGGGTTCATTGGCTTGCATCAGGCGAGGCGCTCGCGCCACCCTGGCCACAGCATCAGGGGTCGCTAGAGGCAGAAAACAGGCACTTTCAGCTTGCACCAGAAGGTTCAGGCACGTAGCGGGGCACGCCCGCTGATTAGCGGGTCGTTAATCTCCACGTCTGAGACTGGAGATCCATCCTGGGTGGTCCCGTCTTCGTGCGTGGGCTGGATGGGTCGCTCAGGCGGTCGCTTGAACCCCAAAGGAAGCTCAATGAGCAAAAGCCAATTGTCTATGAAAAAGATGCTCGAAGTGGGTGCCCACTTCGGTCATCGTGTGTCGCGCTGGAACCCCAAGATGAAGCCCTTCATCTTTGGAGCGCGCAACGGCATTTATATTCTCAACCTGCAAGAGACACATTATCGCTTCGCCAAAGCCTATGAGTACGTTGCCAAGATGGCATCTAGAGGTGACCAACTTCTTTTCGTTGGAACCAAGACGGCTGCTGCGGAAACACTGCGTGAACAAGCAGAGCGCGCCAATCAACCCTACGTCACTGAGCGCTGGTTAGGTGGAACGCTCACCAACTGGGCAACCATTCGGCAAAGTGTGGAGCGCATGCGCAAACTTGAAAAACTTCTCGCTGATCAAGTCGCAGTGAGCAGCTACACCAAGAAAGAGCAACTCGACATGGAGCGCTCGATGGCTAAACTGGAGCGTAACTTATCGGGTATTCGCGACATGAAGCGACGCCCCGGTGCCGTGTTTGTTGGCGATATTAACCGAGAAGCGATCGCTGTGCGTGAAGCCCGTCGCCTGAACATCCCGGTTATCGCTCTGGTTGATACCAACTGCGACCCCGATGTCGTCGACTTTCCTATCCCTGCGAATGATGATGCCATCCGCTGCATCGAACTGTTTGCCTCGACGCTCGCTGACGCCTGCACAGAAGGTGCTGCTCGCTTCAAAGAAGAGCAAGCTCGTCGTCCCAAGAAGGAAGCGGCATCGAAAGATAAGTCGCGTGAAGAGGGTGGTCCCGAAGTCGCTGTGATTCACAGCGCCAAAAAGGACGCTAAAGAAACCGAAGCTGAATAAGGATTCACCCAATGAAGATTACTGCTTCCCAAGTAAAAGAACTCCGCGACCGAACGGGCGCAGGAATGATGGATTGCCGTAAGGCATTAGTTGAAACTGAAGGTAATATCGACGAAGCGGTCGAAGTCTTGCGTAAAGCGGGCGCAGCCAAAGCAGCCAAAAAGGCTGGTCGTGTAGCTGCTGAGGGCTTGGTTGATGCCGAAATTATGGCTGACGGAACCGCTGTATTGGTTGAAGTGAATTGTGAGACGGACTTCGTCGCTCGCAACGAAAGCTTTCGCACTTTCGTGAGCAATATCAAATCTACGGTCGCTGCAGATGGCGCCCAAGACGTGGCCGCTAAAGTTGACACCCAACGCACAGAACTCGTTGCGACCATCGGTGAGAACATCAATGTTCGTCGGGCTGAGCGCTTTGCTGCTGATAGCTCGAACTTTGCTTACGTTCACCCGGGTAACCGAATCGCTGTCATCCTCAAACTTGAGGGCGGTGACGGCTCGGATGCGGTGACTAGCTTTGGTAAAGACCTTTGCTTTCACATCGCCGCAATGAACCCGCTATGCACAAGCCCTGATGACGTTCCAGCCGATGTCATCGAGCAGGAAAAGCGGATCGCCCGTGAGCAATTGATGGCCGAAGGTAAGCCCGAAGCGATGATCGATAAAATCATCCCCGGTAAGCTGAAGCGATTCTACAAAGATCGATGTCTGCTCAACCAAGAAGCCGCCATGGGCGACGATGGTGTCACCAACCAGGCGCTTTTGGATCAACTGGTCAAATCGATCGATACGCCGGTTCAAGTTGGCGGATTCATTCGTTACGAGCTTGGTGAAGGTATCGAGAAGAAAGAAGATAACCTTGCGGCCGAGGTCGCAGCTATGACCGGCGGTGCATGAGTGAGTTATCAACGCGTCCTGCTGAAGCTCAGTGGGGAAGCTCTACAAGGCGGCCAGGGCTACGGAATTGATCCCGAAGTCCTGGCTGACTTGTCTGCGGAATTAGCGGAAATCCATGCCACCGGCACCCAACTCGGTTTGGTGCTCGGTGGTGGCAATATTTTTCGTGGTGTCGCCGGTGCCAGTGCAGGCATGGATCGAGCGCATGCCGATTATATGGGTATGCTCGCTACCGTCATCAACGCGCTAGCGATGCAAGATGCGCTCGAGAAGTCCGGTGTACCCACCCGAGTCATGACAGCGATTAATATGCCTGAAGTCGCTGAACCCTATATTCGTCGGCGTGCGGTTTCTCATCTCAACAAGGGACTAGCGGTCATCTTTGCCGCGGGAACCGGAAATCCATTCTTTACGACCGATACCGCTGCGGCTCTGCGCGCCATGGAAGTCGGCGCTGATGTCATCCTCAAAGGGACCAAAGTCGATGGGATCTACGAAGAAGACCCCATGAAACACCCGAATGCTCATCGCTTTGAGGAAATCAGCTACACTGAAGTACTCAAGCGAAGACTTGAAGTTATGGACGCCACAGCGATTAGTTTGTGCCGTGAAAATGGCATGCCTATTGCTGTGTTCAATATGAACGGTCGAGGTAATATTGCGCGAATGATCGCTGGTGACACCTCAATCGGCACGGTAGTCGTTCCTGACTGAAAGGTGATCTAATGATCAACGAAGTACTCGAAGAAGTACAAACGACGATGGAAGAAACCATCGAAGCGATTCGACGTGATCTCTCAAGGCTGCGCACAGGTCGAGCCAACGCGAATATGCTCGAACCTGTTCGAGTCGATTATTACGGCTCGGCGACACCCTTATCGCAAATGGCAAGTGTGACCGTTCCGGAAGCTCGCATGCTCCAGATCAAACCTTGGGACAAAACAGCAATCAACGATATCGAACGCGCACTGCATGAAGCGAACCTAGGAGTCTCACCGCAAAATGATGGTGAAGTGATTCGACTGATCTTTCCACCGACAACCGAAGAGCGTCGACGTGAGTTTGTCAAAGAAGCATGGACACACATTGAAAACGGTAAAGTCTCGATTCGTAACAAACGACGAGACGGCAACGATATGCTCAAGGAACTCGAGAAAGAAGGCGAAATCAGCGAGGATGAGCTTAAACGCGGACTCAGTCGCGTACAAGAACTTACCGATTCAAACACGAAAGCGTTGGATGATTTGGGTAAGTCCAAAGAAGAAGAGATTCTGACCGTTTAGCGGTCGGGCTCACATTCATGTCGGATCTTCCACGCCATGTTGCGATTATCATGGATGGCAACGGCCGCTGGGCACAAGCTCGCGAGTTGAAGCGTATTGAAGGTCATCGTGCAGGTGCTGATGCGGTGCGAAGGATCACCACACGAGCACGCGAGCGAGGGATCGAATCACTCACCCTTTTCGCTTTCTCAACCGAGAACTGGCAGCGCCCTAAAGATGAGGTTCGAGGTCTGTGGGGGTTGTTGATTGATTTCCTCAAATCAGAGCTAACCACGCTCATTAAGAATCAGATTGGTTTGAGGTTAATCGGCGACCCGGGACCGATTCCCGCACTTGCACAACACCAGCTCAACAAGGTGATCAAGAGGACTTCAGGCTCGACCCAAATGACGCTCAATCTGGCGTTAAACTACGGTGCTAAAGCCGAGCTTATCCACGCTTTTGAACAACTCAAAAAGAACGATCAGCCAATTGACGAAAAGAACGTCGAAAGACACTTATACACAGCCAACCAACCGCCCGTCGATTTACTCATTCGAACCGGCGGCGAACACCGTCTTAGCAACTTTTTGCTCTGGCAAGCCGCTTATGCCGAGTTGTATTTCGTCGATACGCTATGGCCCGATTATTCTGATGCTGACTTCGATCGGGCGCTGAATGACTTTCGTCAACGCGAGCGACGCTTTGGACGAACAAGTGCTCAATTGAACAATGAGGTGACACCATGAACTTATTGGTGAGAATCGCGTCAGTCCTCGTTCTTCTGCCTATCGTTTTAGGTGCTATTCATTTTGGCGGCATTCCCTTTTATGCCGTACTCACAATCGCCCTTGCGATCGCTCTTCACGAAGGGCTCTCATTAGTTCTTCCCGACCTTCACGAACGACGCCTTCAAGCGGTCATCTTAGGAAGCACCCTCGGGGGGGCTTGCAGCACTTATTCAAATGGAATCGATGCCCGTCGCTGCTGGGCTCGCCTTACTCCTACTCGGCGTCACGCTGAGTGCCGCTGAAGTCGTCATTCGGCCGGGCGATTTGGAATCTGCTGCTCGCCGCTGGCAAGGTGCCGTTTTCGTCGCCTTGTATACGGGAGTTCCACTTCTTCTGTTGATGGCACTGAGAAACCTGGGCGAAAGCGATCAAGGGGTACGCTTTATCTATCTGTGTATGGCGGCAACATGGTCCAACGATACCCTCGCTTATTTTGCTGGGCGAACCTTTGGCAAACACAAAATGCACCCGGTGATTTCACCTAAAAAGACATGGGAAGGATTTGCCGGTGGTGTGACGGGAAGTCTAATTGCAGCGATGGTTTGCCGAGCAATGTTCCTGCCCGAACTCAGTGTGGTTGAGGCACTGATCTATGGTTTGGTCATGGCACCATTAGTTCCCCTTGGGGATCTCGCCGAAAGCGTTCTCAAACGAGCATCAGGTGTCAAGGATAGTGGACAGTTGATCCCGGGTCATGGTGGACTACTCGATCGCATTGATGCGTTATTGTTTGCGCTGCCTTGGACCTATGTAATGGCATTGGTCACCCTCCGACCATGATCCGAATTGCGCTACTTGGCTCGACCGGTTCGATCGGGCAACAATGTTTAGACCTTGCTCAAAAGATGCCCGACCGCATTCAAGTCGTTGGCCTCGGCGCAGGAACCACTATTGAACGACTTGCTCAGCAAGCCAGGCAATTTCGCCCCCGTCTCGTGAGCTGCGCAAAGCCTGATGACCTCGTCGCGTTGCGCCAACTGATTGACGACCCCAGCATTGAACTTGCTTCAGGCGATGAGGGGCAAATCGCATTAGCCACGCTTAGTGAAGCGGATATCGTTGTCGCTGCAGTCGTTGGCTATGCCGGTCTCGTCGGAACATTAGCTGCCGCAAAAGAAGGTAAGCGGATTGCCCTCGCAAATAAGGAAAGTCTTGTTGCTGCAGGCGAGTTGGTGATGGAACAACTGAGTCAAAGCCAAGGCAGTATCATCCCTATCGATTCGGAACATGCCGCCATCCACCAGTGTTTGCTTGGCGAGCGTGCTGGCTCTGTCCATAAGCTTTGGTTGACCGCCAGCGGTGGCCCGTTTCGCGGCGCAACGCGACAACAACTCGAAACCATCACGGTCGAACAGGCTTTAAGACACCCGAATTGGTCGATGGGACCAAAAATCACCGTCGATTCAGCGACACTGATGAATAAGGGTCTCGAATTAATCGAAGCCACATGGCTATTTAAGTGTTCGCCAAACGATATTGAAATTGCCGTTCACCCGCCCAGTATTGTTCACTCGATGGTGGAATTTGTTGATGGTAGCTTTAAAGCACAACTTGGTGCGCCGGATATGCGGGCCGCCATCGCTTACGCTCTATCACCAAATGAACGCCTACCCTTGCGCTCTGTCGACGCAGTTCGACTCTGGAATCCCCTAGACAACCAACTCGTTTTTGAACCCTACGATCGGAACCTCTTTCGTGGACCCGACCTCTGCCGAGAAGCGCTGAAATTAGGGGGCGGGGCTCCCGCAGCGCTCAACGCTATGAACGAAGTTTTAGTCGCTCAATTTCTGAATCAAGATCGCAGTTTCCTGAGCATTGGTGAAACGCTCGAACACGGTCTACTCGAGCTCAGCCGTCTTCAACTGCCCGGTAGTTCGCTTGAAGCGATTATCCATGCCGATTCGGTAGGACGAGCATGGGCTCAGTAAGCGGGAACACGCTTCTACGAAGCCTTGGCCTCTTGCTCATATTTTTGGTGCCTCGATTGTGCCTGCTCAGCGATGCACGATGGACCGGCGAAGAGAGTTGGTTTTTTGCTGAAATTTACTCGACTTCGCAGGGCGAGCGCTGGTCGGCTTTAGGGACCCCTGTATCGGGAACGCGGGGAGCGCACCCTGGCCCCTACTTCTATTGGATACTCGCTCCCTTTGCTTGGACCGCATCGCCTTGGTTGGTCAGTTTTGGTGTCGCCTTATGGGATAGTATGGGTCACATTTGTGCCCTGCTCGGCTTGAGGGCTTTCTGGCGAAACAGTCCTCACCGAAAAATCGCAATAACGGTCGCTGCGCTGATCCTCGCGGCAAGCCCGTGGGCTCTGCTCTATGCCGACCGACCCTGGAACTCGAATTTAGTGAGTCTACCTGTGGGTATGGCGATGCTGGGTTTTGCGATGTGGTGGCAAGATTCGTCACGCTGGCGCGCGTTTGGCTTACTTACCGCCGGACTAGCGATCCTACCTAGCTTTCATTTGTCAGCCCCGATCATCGGACTACCTATGCTCATCGCAATTGCCTGGCGATGGAGGCGACTCAACCGACAATCGCTCGCAACTGGGGCACTGTTATCGTTACTGATCTGGACACCCTATGGATTACACGAGTGGAAGAATTCAGGTTCGAACTCGCGCGGTCTGATGAGTCGAAGCCTACCCGCAGTCAGCAGTCCGTCAAACAGTTTATTAGCACTCAGTTGGCCCATCCGACTCGTGGGACCAGAAATTGGTTACCACGCGCAACGCGGTTACTGGTCGCCATATCAACCAATGGCTTGGCTGAATCCCAAAAGCGAAGCGGGCAAGTCGTGGATGCGTATCCATGGCGGCATCACGCTTATCGGTACTGTTCTTGGATCATTGGTCATGATGATTCTGTGGATGGTCTATATTTGGCATATGAGGCGACCTACAACGCTTGATCCCTTCGCGTTGCTTTTGCTCTCCGGCACCCTTCTCGGTTGGGCTTTGCTTATCGTTGCCGGACGCCGTGCCTATCCTCATTACTTACATCCCATGCTCCCTTACTATGCTGGAGCAATCGGAATCGGCTTTTCTGTTGTGTGGCGCCAACGAAATCTAAGGTGGATTGCAGCGTCGATGCTCGGGGTCAGTCTTCTGACCGGAATGAATACCGTGCATCGCTTTCAACACTATAACGATCGGGCGTATGGCCTGAGCGCCAACCTTCTAAGTATCGATTTATTAAGCCGTTTTGGTGGTGCTCGACCTGTATTCTGCGGATCGTTAGGTTATCGCAACCCTCGGCAACTCAAAAGTTTAGCGCAGGTGATCCAACCTGAAAAACATCTGTTTTCGAATGACACAACACTGGTTCATTTACCGAGTAATACAAAGAATGAATCTGTACTCAGTGATTCACATTGGAAACAAAATGCGTACGGAATTAATCATATTTTAGTGCTTGGTCCTTTACCGCAAGCGTTCCGGTCGTTAGGATGTCGTTAATCTGAATGAGGATTCATTCACTCATGAGTCGAAGTCCCGAAAAACGACATCTGATCATAACAGCGGCACAAGAAGCCTTTTCAGACTTAGGCTTTGACCGCGCCCGCATCTCGGATATCGCTCGGCGAGCAGGCGTTGCGGATGGAACAATCTACCTCTACTTTAAGAGTAAAGATGAACTCCTAATCAGCCTATTTGAGGAGCGTGTAGCTCCCGCCATGGAGTTGATCGAACAACACGTAGCGCAAGGGGCACAAGATCCAAGAGGGCGTTTCGCTAACCTGATTAGGGCTTACTTAAGGACGATGAAGGAAGACCCGTCGCTCGGGTCAATCATTACGATGCAGGTCCGTCAAAGCCGTCGTTTTATTACCGACTATGACAATCGTCCGCTGGCGCGGTTCTTTAAAGTTTTGCGCAGCATGATCGATGACGGCATCAAGCAAGGAATCTTTCGTCAGGACCTGTCCATCGATGCCTTGCGCTGGATGGTTTTTGGTAGTCTGGACGCATTCACATTGGCGTGGGGACTTGGTCGAAACAGCGCCACTGATCTCAATGAACTTGGCGAGCATCTGATTAACTTATTACTTCGCGGTTTGAGCACGGGTGCCAATCCTACACTCATGCCCCAACCGGTCGCTGCAGTCGCCGAACACAAGGCACCGCTCAACGACTCTTTTGACCCAGCATTGGACTAACTATGATCGCCTTTGGATTGACCGAGGACCAACTTGAATATCAGCGCATGGCGCGCCAGTTTATCGCACAAAATGTCACGCCGAACGCTGGACACTGGGATGAGACGGGCCATTTCCCCAAAGATGAAATTCGCAGTGCTTGGGAAAACGGATTGCTCAACCTCTGTATACCCGATTCGGTCGGGGGGGCTGGAATGCCCTTGGTAGATACCTTGATCATCAGCGAAGAGATCTCCTACGGCTGTGTCGGTTATTCAACTTCGTGTATGGCGAATGAACTGGCGCTGACGCCAGTGGTCATTGGCGCCGATGAAGACCAGAAGCGCAAGTTTCTCAAACCCTTTGTCGATGAGTTCAAGTTAGCAGCCTTCTGCTTGAGCGAACCGGGCGCAGGGTCGGATGCTGCCTCGCTGCGAACAACCGCAAAACGAGAAGGCGATGAGTGGGTGATCAATGGTCAAAAGCAGTGGATCACCAATGCGACTCATGCCGATTTCTACACTGTCTTTGCGACCGTCGATCGCGAGGCAGGGCACCGCGGTATCACGCTTTTTGCTGTTCCTCGAAACACGCCGGGAATCACGATAGCGCCGCATGAAAACAAAATGGGCCAACGCTGTTCAGATACCGCACCGATTAGTTTCGATAACGTTCGCGTACCCGCCGATCATTGCATTGGCGGACCGGGCAACGGCTGGAAAATCGCGATGCGCACCCTCGACTTCAGCCGACCTTTGGTTGCGATGTCCGCGGTTGGTGTGGCACGACGGGCGCTAGAAGAGTCGATCAAATACGCCAAGGAACGCAAGACGTTTGGCAAACCGATTGGTCAGCACCAAGCAATTGGTTTTATGCTCTCGGATATGGCGGCGAAAACCCAGGCTGCTCGATTGCTGGCGCTTGAGGCAGCTTGGCGAACGGACCAAGGACTTCCAGCCAACAAAGAAGCAAGTTTTGCAAAAGCGATGTGCGCCGACTGGTGCATGGAAATCTGCACCGATGCGGTCCAGATTTTTGGCGGTTATGGTTACACCAAAGAATACCCTGTTGAAAAACTCATGCGCGATGCAAAACTAATCCAAATTTACGAAGGAACCAGCCAAATTCAGCGCGTCGTAATCTCGCGTGAGCTCATGCGTTAAATGGCCACTCTTGACCCTGCGCTCGGACAACACAATAAGGGCGCACCTAAACGGAAAGATCTATTATGAAAATTATCGTACCGATCGCACGAACCGAGGATTATAACGCCCGCATCGTCGTTAATAAAGATGGTGATGATATCGAACGAGGTGGAGTGGCTATGGTCATCAACCCCTTTGATGAGATCGCTGTTGAAGAAGCCCTGCGGATTCTAGACGGCGGCGATGGCGAAATCATTGTGGTCTCAATTGGCGGCGATGAGGCCGCTCCCGAACTGCGTCGTGCGCTAGCCATGGGTGCGCACCGAGCAGTACAGATCAACACCGAAGCCAAGCTCATGCCTGAGGTGATCACACCCCTGCTCGGCGCGTTGGTCGAGCGAGAGCAACCAGACCTAGTCGTCATGGGCAAGCAAAGCATTGATGGTGACTCCGGCCAAGTTGCCCAGCGCCTTGCTCAGCGCTTAAACTGGCCTCAAGCAACCTTTGCTTACGAAGTGAAAATCGAAGGCAAGACGGTCACCGTGGGCTGTGAAATGGATGGCGGAACAGAAACAGTCGCCTTTGACCTTCCCGGCGTGATCAGCACCGACCTTCGCCTCAACGAGCCGAGATTACCCAAACTGCCCGACATCATGAAGGCGAAGAAGAAACCTTATGACGTGATTTCGGATGACGAGTTGGGAGGCGTAGCAGAAAGCCCGATTAAGGTCCTTTCGATGGCTCCGCCGCCAGAGCGACAAGCGGGACAGATTGTTGCGGATGTTGATGCCCTAATCGCCAAGCTACGAGACGAAGCCAAGGTGCTTGCGTAAACTCTAATTTTAACACCGCTTAGCGGTGGGATGAACGATATGAATATTGGATTAGTTATAGGAATCGTCGCTGTAGTCCTGGTTTTGGGCTTCGTGCTGACACGGAAAGAGCAAGACGAACCAAGCGCAGCGCCGACGCCTGAACCCCAACCTGAGCCTGCTGCGACCCAAAGCGAAAAGCCAACCTTGGTGATGTCGCCTGATGAAGCACAACAGGCTGCCAATGAATCAATGGCGTCAACCGAACCGACCGTGACGCCTGAAGAGCAGACCGAAACACCTGCTCCATCTGAGGCTGAAGCGGAGGTTGAAACCGCTGCCGAACCTGACGCTGAAGCCACCGCAGAGCCTGCCGCCGAAGAACCCCAAAGCGTTGCAGTAGATGCAGAGGACCCGAGCGAAGCTGAAACCCAACTGGCACCCGTCGAAGGCTTGAACACTCTGGATAACCCAGAAGGCGGAAACGCTGTCCTTTGCTTACTCGATGTCAATGGACCTGACTTGTCGGTGCCTAACCGATCAACGCTCAGCGCGGCTCAACAAATTGCGCAAGCTCGAAGCGCCGAGCTGCATGTGTGTTGCCTTGGAGCCGATACCAGCAGCGCAAGTCAAGCAGCCGTTGAAGGCGTTTCAGCAGTCCACAGCATCACTCACGCTCATCTCGGTGATGGCGTTGCCGAGAGCTTTTTCGCAGCGGCCATGACCGCACTTGGTAGTGTTGCCGCCGATGTCATTGTGGGCCCATCGAGCAGCGCAGGCAAAGGCTACCTCCCACGCCTCGCTGAACAGCTGGGCTGCGGCATGGTGACTGAAATCCTGTCGGTCGAGTCGGGAGATACATTTACTCGAGCACTATGGGCAGGTAGCGTTATCGCTACAGTGCAAGGTACGGGAAGGTTAGTCGTTTCGGTCCGAGCGACCGGCTTTGAACCGGCGGTTACTCAAGCGGCCGAGCCCCAAGAAATCCCCTTTGAAGCGCCCGTAACCAAAACTCGCTTTGTCGGTCGTGAAACCACAGAAAGCGCCCGGCCAGACCTCAGCGAGGCGTCGGTCGTTGTCTCTGGAGGACGAGGAACCAAAGGTGACTTTGCTCCGATCGAGCAGCTTGCAGATGCCTTGGGTGCAGCGATGGGCGCATCACGCGCAGCCTGTGACGCCGGCTGGGTCCCTAACGACCTGCAAGTGGGTCAAACAGGTAAGGTCGTTGCGCCGAGTCTGTACATCGCTGCGGGGCTTTCGGGGGCTATCCAGCATATCGCTGGCATGAAGGGCTCGAAGACGATTGTCGCAATCAACAAAGATGAAGAAGCGCCCATATTTGGGGTCGCCGATTACGGATTAGTTGCCGACCTTTTTGAGGTTTGTCCGGAATTAGCGGATAAAGTTGGAGAGCAAGGCCTCAAACCCACCGCGTAACTCACCGCGCGGTAGAGGAGAATTATGCACGGAATCGCGGTAGTTTCCGTTTTAGGTATCTCCCTAGCCCTTTTTGCCCGCAACTGCTGGCGACTTGTCCGTATGATCCGCTTGGGTGTTGATGATTTTTCGTTATCACATCTCGGCGGACGCATTAAGGATGTTGGCTACTACGTTATCGGCCAAGCGAAGTTGCTGCGAGACCCGGGCGCAGGCATCCTCCACATGGCGTTCTTTTACGGATTTTTGCTGATCCAAATCGGCTTGCTAGAGTTTGTTCTGTCCGGCGTATGGTTTGACGAGCAAGGTTACGGATTTAGTTACGCCTGGCTGCTCGGCACACCTGCTGATTCGTTGATCATGAAAGCGTACTGGATCAGCCAAGAACTGGCGATCTACGGTGTCGGGCTAGCCTGCTTTATCGCTATATTTAGGCGCTGGTTTTTACGCAGCTTCCTACCTCGCCTAAAGAAGCGTTCCGCTGATGCTGAGCTGATCATTTTGTTCATTGCGATTCTGATGGTCACCTTGGGCGGTGTTCAAGCTGCCGATGTGGTCATGGGTCATGGCGTCTTCTCGGATACCCAGGGTGACTGGCTATTTGGTCGACCGGGCACGCGACTTTTCGCCGCTGCTTTAACGGTTGATTCAGCTCAAACCCTATACCCATTCTTCTGGTGGGGTCACTTTCTGACCATCATGATTTTCATGAACTACCTCCCCTTCTCAAAGCATATGCACCTGTTAGGCGCTGTTCCGAATTTCTTCCTGAGACGGCGTGGTGAGGGTCTGATTCTCAACCCAGTGGACTTCGAGACCAGTGAAGAGTTCGGCGTCGGTCGAGTGAACTTGTTCAACGCCTCGGATCTGCTTGACACCTTTGCCTGTGCTGAGTGCAATCGCTGCACCGTCGTATGCCCCGCAAACACGACGGGAAAGCCGCTCGATCCTGCGAAGATCGTCCATGACATGAAGGACAACTTGTATGCCAATGAGGTGAATCTTCTCGATTGGGTAAGTCAGGGATCTGAAGGGGAACCGAACTGCGAGGTCAACCTGATTGGCGGTGCCGACTCTGAAGGCTCAATTCACTTTGATGAACTCTGGAGTTGCACGACCTGCGGTGCCTGCGTGCAAGAGTGCCCGGTGGGCATTAGTCATGTTCCCAAAATCGTTGATATGCGGCGGCATATGGTCATGATGGAGGGGAACAACCCACCAGAACTCGATCAGGTCTTTCGCGGTATGGAAACCAATGCGAACCCTTGGGGCTTAGGCGCCAATACCCGCTTTGATTGGGCAGATGGTTTGGACATACCCACCGTCGAAACACACCCCGACTTTGAATACCTGTATTATGTCGGTTGCGCTGGAAGCTTTGATGACCGAGCAAAGAAGATCACCGCAGCAATGATCAAACTCTTGCAGATGGCCGACATCAACTTCGCCGTTCTTGGCAAAGGTGAGAGCTGCAACGGAGAGACAGCGAGAAGGCTGGGCAACGAATACCTGTTTGTCGAAATGGCGGGCACGTTAATCGAGACGTTCAAACGCTACCGCGTGGATAAGGTCATTACGACCTGCCCTCACTGTCTTAACACCTTCAATAAAGACTATCCAACCGTTGATCCTGAGTTTCAACTCGAAGTTCATCATCATACCGACTTCCTCAATCAGTTGGTGCGATCAGGCGCTCTCGAGCTCGATGGCGAATCCGGCGAGAAAATAACCTATCATGATTCGTGTTACCTCGCCCGGTACAACGGAATAGAAGACAGCCCACGCGACCTTCTCGAGGCCGCAGGGGCCGATGTGGTTGAAATGACAAGGAACCGTGATCGTGGTTTTTGCTGCGGGGCGGGCGGTGGACGCATGTGGATGGAAGAGCACTTAGGAACTCGGGTTAATCACAGTCGAACACAAGAAGCTGTTGAGACCGGGGCATCGACGGTGGCGGTGGCATGCCCCTTTTGTATGACCATGATCGGTGATGGAACGCGAGAAATTGGTGTTGATGACAACTTGAACGTCAAAGACATCGCTGAACTTTTGGCGGATCGAGTTTAATGATGCAATCGGCGGCTAACTTGCCAAGACATCGCTGGCCCTCTATCAATCGCACCCCAAATCGGTGACTTAATGGCGAATTTGCAAAAGAAACGTAGTAAAATGCGCAAACGCTTTGCCCGCGTTCGCGTCGATCTGCGGTTAGAAGTCGAAACAGAAACAGGTAGTCTGCACACGCGCGCTCGAAACCTTAGCGCCAAAGGCGTGATGTTCAATTCAGAAGGCGAGCTCGTCCCCGGACAACAAATTCATGTGTTGATCTATATTCCACGCGGACGAGAAGTCGATCTACTCAAAATTAAAGGCGAGGTCATTTGGGTTCGACGAGAAGAAGACCGCAGCTTTATTGTGGGCAGCACCTTCACGCGTTTTGCTCCTGGTGACGAACGACGCTTGCGACAGTATCTCCTTCAACATTTGCGTGGCGAAGATCCCCATCGCGCTCCTTATTTTGGTCGCGAGGGCAAATTCGACTAGGCGCTGTACGACAGGTCTAAGGCCATGACGCCCACACCCGCTGTTGTCTCGCACACACCCATCAGCTTGATTCGCGGCATCGCGTCGCTGCTTTATCTGGTCATCGCTGGACTGATCTCCAGCTTACTGGTCATTCCTTTGGTGGTCTGTGGCGGTCGACGCAACCGAGCCCAGCATATTGTCGAGCGCCTCTGGGCTGGTGGTGTGCTCAAAATCGCGGGTATTCGGGTGATCGTTAAAGGTCGAGAACACCTTCCCCAAAACGGTTGCGTGATCACAGCAAACCATCGGTCAAACGCCGATGTCTTATCGATTATGGGTGAAGCAGCTACCCCCGCACGCTTTATTGCCAAAGCCGAACTCAAATGGGTCTTCTTCATCAGTATTGGCATGTCGATGACCGGCCATATCTTCGTTCGACGCGGCAAACGAAAGTCGGGCGGCAAAGCCCTTGGTGAAGCAGCTAAAGAACTCCGTAAAGGGGCTTGGGTCTTGCTGTTTCCTGAAGGAACGCGAGTCAAAACAGACCAAAGCCTACCGTGGAAAAGTGGCGCCTTTCGCCTAGCGATTGACGCACAAGTTCCCATCGTACCCACGGTCATCCATCATGCTCGACGACTTTGGCCGAGCGACGCGCTTATTCCTCGGCCAGGAACAATGATCGTGGAATTCTTACCCAGTATTCCAACCGAAGGGTTGGTCGCCAAACAACATACCCATTTGCGTAATCAAGTGCGAGATTTGGTCAACACGCGTCACCAAGAACTCCTCAATTCAATCAGCAAATAGTTAAATATGCTGGGCGTTCATGCCTTTCCGCTTTGCGAATCCACCCTTGCAAGGGTACACACCCATCCAGAGTTTTGAGTACAGTACAAGGAGTGCTTATGAACCGGTTTGTGGCTATTTTTGCCGGCTTAGTCGCCACGACAACATGGGCGCAAGAACAAGAACCGAACAATGACCGGGCATCAGCCAACGCCATCGCTCATGGTGATGTGATTCGCGGTGAGCTCTCATCACAAAACGGTGATGATGATTACTTCGTGATCACAACGACCATCGAAGCGACACTGCTGTTCTACACCGCCCAGCCTGCTGGCGTAAACACCACGACCGATACCACGCTAACGCTTTATCGCGGTGGGCAACAGCTAGCTTACAATGATGATGACCGTGCCAATGGTCGAGGCGTCTATAGTGGCATTCAACTTAACAACGCCGCAGCAGGAACCTACTATATCAAAGTCGCTGGGTATGAGAGCTTTTTAGGCTTCCGAACAGGACCCTATGCACTGCATTGCGAGCTCAGCGGTGTAGACCTTAGTGTGGCAAACTTCACGCTCAACACCCCACCCGCCCCGGGACAAGAATGGGCAGCCTCAGCCCAAGTCACCAACGGCGATGGGGCCGCTGTAGCCACAATCACTCGACTGTATAACGGCGAACAAATGATCGCCGAGCATCAAACCAGTGCGCTCGCAGCCAATGCGAATACGCAAGCCACATTCACCAATTTAGCGGCGCTGCCTATTGGGTATCACGATCTGAGGGTCTGTGCGGATGCAACAGGCGTCGTCGAAGAATTCAACGAAGGAAACAATTGCGCCTCGATTCAAGCCACCGTTGGTCTTGATGTGGTGGCACGTAACCTCCTCCTCACTCCGAACAGTCCGGATGTGGGTCAAACCTGGTCGGCTCAAGCGACCATCAGCAATGCGTTGGCTGGTGCACTGCCTGCGTCTCAGGCGCAGTTACTCCTCAACGACATTCCGTCTGGGACATGTGAGGTGCCGGAAATTGCAAACGGCGGGTCTCATAACTGTCAGTTTGCCGATCTCGCGGGATTACCGTCTGGAATTACCGTCGTAAAGATTTGTGCTGACTCGAGCGAAGCTGTTGACGAAGCGGCCGAAGACAACAACTGCGTCGAGCGACGCCTTGCGATCGGATCAGACCTGATCGCTGAAAACTTGGTGATCACTCCGGTCAATCCAGGACTAAACGAAACCTTTTCTGCAACGGTTCGTATCCGCAACCGCTTTGCGCCAGATACGCCCGCAACGGTGGCTCGCATCAGCTTAGGTGACCAAAGTTGGGGGACTTGTGACGTGCCGACCCTTGCAGCTGAGGCTCACCACGACTGCACTTTAGAAAACCTCAACCCGCCCCCTGCTGGACGATTGAATGTTCGCTTCTGCGCCGATGCTGATAACCAATGGGGCGAGCGCAACGAAGACAACAACTGTGCCGAATCAAACTTCTTCAACGGGCCGGACCTGCAAATCCAGCAAGTCGTACTCAACCCCAACCCACCGGTTGAAGGGCGTTTCGCCCAAGCACTGATTATCGTGCGCAACGCAGTCGCTGACCCGGCAGGTGAAGCCACAGTCGTCGGTATTACGGAAAACGACCAGACCATCGGTACACCGTGCGCTGTGGGCGCGATTGGTGGAAACGGCATCAATGCTTGCCAAATCAACGACTTGAACTTCGCTAGTGGTGAACACACCATTCGAATCTGTGCCGATACCCTCAATCAACAAGTCGAAATCGATGAGGATAACAACTGCACCGAACTCCAATTCAGTGTAGAGGACACTGATGATTACGAACCCGACAACACGCGTTTAGAGGCAACGCTTATTCGGCACAACACGCCTCAAGACCACACCCTCCATAACGCCGAAGACGTGGACTATCTGTTCTTTGTGGTTAATCGGCCAAGCGAAGCAGTAATCAGTACCGGCCCCAGCCGAGAAGGTGATGCATTCAATACGCGTATCGCTCTCCTTGATGCCAATGGTAATGAACTCGTGGACGATAACGACGGTGGGCCAGACAACTGGTCGCGGATCGTTAGCGAGCTTCAACCGTCAACGTACTACATCCGCGTGAGTCGAGGCGGTAATGACGCGGTGGATCGGTACCAAATCAACCTTAGCCTGTTTGACCTGGCTGCTCGACCGCCTGATCTGAGTCCTGCGGTGGTAACCATCGCGCCAAACGAGTTGTTCGCAGACCAACAATTCACGGTGAGTACCAACGTCATCAACGCAGCCAACGCAGGCATGAGTCAAGCGACCACTGGTCAACTGACAATCGACGGAAACAACGCTGGCGAATGCCAGCTTGCAGAAATAGCGACTGGCGCCAGCGCCCCTTGCTCAATCGTTGTCCCTAATGGTGCTGCAGCCGGTGATGTCGAGTTGCGGTTATGCATCGACCCGACCAACGCCATGGAAGAACGAAACGAAAACAACAACTGTGGTCAACTGAGTTTATATTTGTACGCCATTGACGCATTCGAACCCGACGACACACGCGATCAGGCAAGCGAGCTTGCCTTGGATGAAGCGCAAAATCATACCCTACATGTGGCCGATGATGTCGACTGGGTACGTGTCATGATGGATGAGCCTGGCACGCTGACAATTAGAGGCACTCTTGCAGAAGGTTCAAACGGCGATATTGATGGTCGCTTAAGGGCACCGGGTGGTGAGTCGTTGGTACGGTCCAATGCTGTGGGTCCGGTCGAACTCTCATACGGTCCTGCCGATCGCGGTGAATTTTTGGTTGAGATTACAGGTCGTGGTGGTGTGCGTGTTGATGGCTACTCGCTGACCGCTCAGCATCAAGCAGTGGAAGGGGATGTGCTGCGCGATATGCGGCTGCGTAATGTGACGACCGATCCGGACGAGCCAGAGCCGAATACCGTGTTCACTGTTGATGTCGATAGCGTCAATGATGGGAATCTCATCTCGTCACCAGTCGCCGTTGCCTTCCTTGTCGACAGTAACGAGGTTGCGCGCTGCGTTTTACCTCCTGCCGAACCGGGTGAACGGTCGCGGTGTCGCGATGTCGAAATAGCCGGCCTTGATGAGGGCAACTATCAATTTCAAGCCTGTATCGACCCGGACGAAGAACTTGGTGAAACGGAAGAGGCTCGAGCTAATAACTGCGCCACTCTTGAACTGACGGTGGGTGAACCCACACCTCCGCAAAATGATCTTCGCTTGCAAAATGCCACACTGAATCCAGCCGCTCCGATTGCCGGTGAAATGATCACCTTACGCATGGAGGTCTTTTACCGTGGCGACGACTCGACTCCGCCGACTACTGTGGACATTCAAATTAATGAAGAGCCGGTATACACCTGCCAAATCCCAGCTCTGGATGGGCGCATGACGCGCACGGCTCGCTGCCGTACGCTTCCTGGTATTCTTCAGATGGGTGACGATGCGCAACTGATGCAAGCTTGCGTCGACCCCAACAACCGAATCGAAGAAACCGATGAAACCAATAACTGTCTTCGACTCTTGCTGGCACCCGGTGGCCTCGTCGGTGATGACCCAGATCCTTACGAAGAAGACAACACCTGGCAAACAGCTGGCTCGTTAAGTGACACATCAGAAGCCAGTCGAGCTCAGGTCCATAATCTGCACACAGCCGACGATATCGACGTCATCAAGTTCACCTTGCAACGAGACGATCAGATTAATCTGCGTATCAGCGACGTACTCGGTCAAATCACGGTTCATCTCGTCGATGGTCCAGCAGATGTTGGTGATGCGGGATCACGGCTAGAAACCACGCTGACGCTCGACGAAGACGGGCTTGGATCCACTGGTGATTTAGCTGCCGGGACCTATGCTTTTGAAATACGCAGCGGCGATGGCTACGCGGTCGGACGGTACAAGATTAATGCCTGGAGCGAACTTGGACCGCCGGTACCTGACGCCGGACCGGCACCGCCCGATGCTGGACCGCCTGGCGAATGCGTGGACAACGACGACTGCACGGGTGGTCAGCGATGCGTCACCGATGACCCTGAACCCTATTGCACCGATACGTGTGAAACCGTCATCGACTGTCCCGCAGGTTTCCAATTAACCTGCCGTGAAATTGGCCCGGGAACCAAGGCATGTATTCGTGGTGAGGCGCCGCCGACCATCGCACCGCCACCGTCTGGTCAAAGTTGTGCATGCGGAAACGATGCTGGAGGAGCTGGTGTACTTGGTTTGCTTGGCTTACTTTCACTCGCGCTCAAACGGAGAAGGCGCCGGCTGCCCTAACGCTGACAACGCCGACAAAAAACGGTGCTTCGACCACCAAGGCGAATGAGGCTTAGTGGGCGGTCGCACGTGCGGCAGGCTTTGTGCTCGCGACCATAAACGGCGAGTTGCTGAGCAAAATAGCCCGGCGCTCCATCGGACGAAACAAAGTTTCGAACCGTACTCCCGCCCGAATCGAGAGCGCGATTGAGCACACGTATAATCTCTAACTTGAGTCGCTTTAATCGCCGTGGTGCAATCGCTGAGGCTCGGCGGCGAGGGTCGATACCCGCTGCAAACAAGGCTTCGGCTGCATAAATATTGCCCACTCCAACGACGGTAGTAGCGTCC
This sequence comes from uncultured Candidatus Hydrogenedens sp., assembly GCA_902574205.1. Taxonomy (GTDB): domain Bacteria; phylum Myxococcota; class UBA4151; order UBA4151; family UBA4151; genus CACGMS01. Next base: position 20,937 of record CACGMS010000021.1, read on the forward strand.
ATAATCAAGGTCTTAATGGGTCGTTGAGACCTTTTACACGCTGCGATAAAATCCTCATCAGTCCATGATGCATGCAAGGGCTCAGGACCTAGGTCTTTGATCCGTGGATGCGAGCCAAGCTCAGCAGCGGAACAGCGTATAAGCATGCCGAATCGTCGTGGGTCCCGATACCGAAGCCAGCCCTCACTCAATTCTAAGCGCCAGTGCTCATGATCCAACCAAGGCACTGAATGATCACTCACAAACAACTGACCGGTCATCCCCAAATGGACGAGAATCACCTCCTCCTGTGCACGCAGGATCAAATACTTCGCACGTCGCTCAAGAGCACAAATGGTCAGACCGGCCAGTTCGGCCATTTGCGGGCTCGTCGCCTGCTCGCGAAGCCGTTTACCGCTGTGTTTATAGTGACCAATCTCTTGGCCAACTAAAACCGGCTCTAGCGCTCTTCTACAGGTCTCAACCTCGGGTAATTCCGGCATCTTGAAGTCTCAGCTAAGTTTCGTTTTTATGCTTGTCACATGGTCTAGCGAGGAACAAGACAAGGCTAATGAATGAGTCATCATTCATTGATGGGTAACAACCCTTAAAGTGGCACTTTAAGTTTCAACCTGGTCCTGTTGTCGGTTGGGGTTGCGTAGTGATGCCACCTTAGCGCATGGGGTGGCAGCTTTTATAACCACGTGGAAGTGCCGTTATGACCCGCAGCCATCGCCAAAACTCGATTCGCCTGATCTCGGATCGCTCGTCGAGCATCACAGAAACCCAAGAGAATTGGGAACTGACCCGTGAGTTCGCTCAAGATGTCTTCACCGATGAAGTCATGAAGCGACTACTCCCAGCAGACGCATACAAAGACCTACGTAAGACTATCGATGATGGTGTTGCACTCAACGAGACCACTGCTGAATCGGTCGCTAATGCTATGCGCTCTTGGGCTCAAGAACGCGGCGCAACCCACTACACGCACTGGTTTCAGCCCATGACGGGCCTCACCGCCGAAAAGCACGATTCATTTCTTGAGTTGAGTAAGGGTAAGGCGATCATCAAATTCGATGGCAGCCAACTCATCCAAGGCGAGCCTGATGCGTCGAGCTTCCCCTCGGGCGGTATTCGTCAAACTTTTGAAGCCCGAGGCTACACGGCATGGGACCCTTCAAGTCCGGCTTTTATTCGCCGAGACCCCAACGGGTGCACGCTTTGTATTCCCACCGCCTTTTGTTCCTACACGGGTGAAGCGCTGGATGAGAAAACCCCACTGATGCGTGCCGGTGAAGCGCTCCAACGCCAAGCGATCAAAGTGGCACATCTGCTCGGCCATAACCGCGTCAAACGGGTCGTTACAACCGTGGGCTGTGAGCAAGAGTATTTTCTCATCGATAAACAGTTCTACGTCCAACGACCAGATCTAGTGAATGCTGGTCGTACACTCTTTGGAGCCCCACCGCTCAAAGGCCAAGAGTTGGACGACCATTATTTCGGCGCCATTCGCAAACGTGTCATGGCGTTTATGGAAGATGTGGATCGAGAACTTTGGCGTCTCGGTGTTCCGGCAAAGACACGTCACAACGAAGTGGCGCCGACTCAATTCGAACTCGCTCCGATCTTTGAAGCGAGTAATGTCGCCGTGGATCACAACATGTTGACCATGGAAGTCTTACGCAACGTCGCCGACCGACACAACTTTGCCTGTCTCTTGCACGAAAAGCCTTACGCTGGAGTTAACGGAAGCGGAAAGCACGTGAACTGGGCGATCAGTTGCAACGAGCGAGGGAATCTTTTAAACCCAGGCTCAACGCCTCAAGACAACATCAGCTTTTTGTTTCACCTGGCTGCGATTATCGCAGGCGTCGATCAGCACGCACCCTTACTCCGAGCATCGATCGCTCATTCCGGAAACGATCATCGCCTCGGCGCGAATGAGGCTCCTCCAGCTATCATTTCTGCCTACCTCGGTGACCAGTTAACGGCAATCGTTGAAGCGATTGTCACCGGCAAGACTTTAGCCGAAGGCGATGGTGGGCTCATGCATTTAGGTGTTGAAGCGCTCCCACCTTTGACCAAAGACCCGACGGACCGTAACCGGACCTCGCCCTTTGCTTTTACGGGCAATAAGTTTGAATTCCGGGCCGCTGGCTCAAGCCAAAGCGTCGCAGTAGTCAACACCGTGCTTTGCACCGTCGCTGCCGATAGCTTAGCCCAAATGGGAAGCCTGCTTGAATCCAAACTAACCGCCGGCACCGATCAGTCTCAAGCCATCTTTGAAACCATCAAAGAAACGCTGACGAAACATCATCGCGTTATCTTCAAGGGCGATGGTTATTCCGATGACTGGGTGACCGATGCTGAAGCGCGAGGTCTTCCTAACCTGCGCTCGACGCCAGACGCATTACCGTCGTGGGTAAGCGAGGAAGCCATCAAGCTGTTTGAACGGCACGATGTCTTAAGTGAGCGCGAGCTTCGCGCACGCCACGAAGTCGCATGCGAAAAATACAACACACACATCACGATTGAGGGACGATGCAGTTCGCACATGGTGCGCACGATGATTCTGCCTTCGATACTCGCGTTCCAGCGACGAGTAGGCGACGCCATCGTTTCTGCAAAAGCTGCTGGTCTGGATGACTCCACGCTCAGTACCCAAAGCGCGCTCCTTCGAGAGCTAGCGGGTTACTACGCCACGATCAGCAAGGGTTGTGATGAGATGGAACAGGGCCTCGCAAAAGCGGAAAGCATCGAGCACGCTCCAGAGGCACTTCAAGTGTTCAAAGCCGAGGTCTTAGACCGCCAAGCGACGTTGCGTGAATCAGTTGATACCGTTGAAGGTTTAGTCGAAGATCGTCTTTGGCCGCTTCCTAAGTACCACGAGATGCTGACCGTTTACTAAGCCTATACAAGCTGCCAGCGTCGCCTCAGAGCAACCGCAAGTAAGCCGGGTAGAATCACGGCAATGATCCACCAAGGCCGATTCCATATCGGCTCTTGGCGCATTGCCTCTACGCGTTCGCCCTGACGGGATTGATCAAGCGCAATGTCGCCAAGACCCGTCTTGTTCCAATCATAAAGGCGACCGCCCGTCGCTTTCGCTAGGCTTTGTAGCCGTCGTCGATCGGGACCGACCAAACGACGCTCAAGACTGGGTTGACCGGCGATAACGATGGCTTCTGCGCGCGCCACCTCGCGACCTTGAGTACGGGTGCTTGCATGCAAAGTCCAATCACCAGAGGTGAGGTCTTTGACATCAAACTGGACCTGACCATTGTCATCGGTTGTCGCTCGAAATCGTCGATCGGTCTGCCCGGGTTGCTTGAGTTCCAAATCAATTTCGGCTTGTGCTTGAGGTAACCAATCCTCACCTTTGAGCATCAAGCGGACAGAGAGCGTCTCACCCTTAGCGATAGAGGCTGGTAAATCATCCCAAGTCAAACGGCTGAAGGCAGGATCGCCGCTAAGCCAACGCAACATATTGTGCCAGATTCGATAGAAGGGTCGAGTTCGCTTCGATCGTGCTGCTGCCGGCAATTGCCAGCGCCAGAGACTGTCTACAGCCAGAGCCAACACTCGGCCTCTACCCACTGGAGCGGCGACCAAAATAGGTTCTTGGCGTTCCTCAGTATGCTCCGGATGTGCGAGCACGACCGCTGCTCCTGCCTTTGGCTGACCAAGGCGGTTACGACCGCGAAGGAGGGGCAATGAAGCGAGCTGGTCCTGAACATCACCACTTTGCCCAAGGCTCAAAATCGGGTGATTCGGCGCTGTAGCCAGGGGAACAAAAGGTCTTAGATCCGCAGTTTTTGATGCGATGTCGACGGGTAACAATCGAGCTATTTCAGTATCTTGATACTGT
>CACGMS010000022.1 GCA_902574205.1 uncultured Candidatus Hydrogenedens sp.
ACAGGAAGAACCTACCCTCTATTGCCCGGTTGGCCTCCGCGGTGCTACCTTGAATTAGCAAGGAGCGAACTCACGATGGCACGTTGTATTTGCGCGTTGATGATCTTGGTGAGCGCACCGAGTTGGGGCGCCGGCTTCTTTCGGCCGGGCATTGGTGTGGGGAACCTGGGTGCAGGAGGCACTGGCGCCTCGGGTGGTGCAGTCGGGTACAGCCATTGGTACAACCCAGCTATGCTGAGCTTGACCAAGGGGACCGCAGAGCTGACACTCGACTGGACGATGCTCGACGAAAGCTTTTCGTACACTCGAAGCCGCGACGGGTTGTTGCCTCCTGAGCGCGCAGGCGAGGATGAATTTTATGTACAGCAGAACTGTTGCGGTGTTTCTGCTGATTCGACGATTTCAGATGAGGCACCGCCGCGCCAGATTCCGTTTTTGGGAATCGCCTTTCCAGTGCGCAAAGATACTGTCGTTGGGTTGGCAATTTATGGGCCACAAGCGCCCGCTCGTAAAATGGATCCCGACGGAGCGCAGCGCTACAGTGCGGTAAGTAATGATATCATTTTAGCGATTGCTCAAATCACAGCGGCTTATCGTCAGAAGAACTGGGGGATCGGCTTAGGGTTAGCGAACTTTGATTTGAATGTCGGACAGGATTTTACACTCAGTGGCGACCTGCGCGGATTTGAAGATCCACTGTGGGATGCCATTGCAACCGTCAAAGTGCGCGATTCATTCATTCCCGTTGCGAACCTTGGACTTTGGGCGACGCCATTACCTGGTTTGCGCGTCGGTTTGAGTTGGCAACGCCCCTTGCACCTCAAATGCACAGGCGAGGGAGAGAACGAGATCTGTGGTCACGTGGTGGCGGATGGCACCGTGGATGCTGAGCTTGGGCCGGCACTGACCACGGCGGCAAGCATTGCGAGCAATGACGGCGGTGCCTTGGTGATGAAGTTTCCTGATATGCTTCGTTTGGGTGCCACTCAGCGCGTCGCTCAGGGTTTAGAGGTCTCAGTTGAAGGGTTTTATGAGGCATGGGGTGAGATCGGTAATCTGACCTTTGTCCCGGATAATGTACAGTTTGAGACGGCTGATGGGAAATGTGAAGAGCAACGCGAAACAGGCGTAGATAATCAAAATTGCATAAGTCTTGAAAATATCGTCTTTCCGCGCCGTTGGGATAATACGTATGGAGTTCGGTTGGGTACGCGTTGGGATATGCCTCAAAAATGGACCAAGATTCCGGTGCAAATGCGCTTGGGTACGCAGTGGGAATCGTCGGCTGCTCCGCTCAACGAACTGGATACAGGCGGATTGGATTGGGAGAAGTTGGGTTTGACGATCGGATTGGGAGTCGAGGTGATTAAAGGATTACATATCGATGCCTTCTACCTCAAAACACTGACTGCGAATCTCACAGTGACCGATTCGAACATGCGTACGACCAATATTTTTCACGCCGACGAAGTGGCAAAAGGGAATGCGGGTTTAGAGACGGTCTCTGCTAATGGTGATTACGTGATTAATCATCAACGCTTCGGTGTGGGCTTACGTTATGCTTTAGGGGTTAAATGACCCGGTTTATCGGTCTCAGCTTGATATTGGTAGCAGCCCCGAGCTGGGCGACTGGGCGATTCTTGCCTGGTGATAGTGTGCGCGATCGTGGGCGAGCAGGTGCTTCGGTATCGTCTGAGCGCGGTGTGAATTCGCTTCAGGTCAACCCTGCTCTTCTCGGTATGGCCGACAACTTTGGTTTTGCCTTGGGTTGGACGAGGGCCTCGGAGGCGAGCGAGTTCAATCGAGCAGGACCTCATGTACAAAGCCTCGAAGAAGGTGAGCAACTCGGCCTAAATAATCTCACGCTGGCAGCGCCGATGAGTAATGGTGTTTCTGAAAGTGCCTTGTCTGACCGCTTGTTGCGCGCCGGGCTGGTGTACGGGTTTGGAACCACCGGATTTCGCATCGGTTTGGGCTATGCGCAACTGCCGCTAGAGAACCACAGCTATCTGGCGTGTAACCCTGCTCGTTATCGACTGATTCACAGCGCCGATCAGCGCGAGCAGATCAGCTTGGGTATGGGTGGTAGTTTCAGTAAGCGTTTTGCGATGGGCTTTGGTCTGCATTGGGAGCGACTCAAGCAGGTGCGGCGATTTATGATCAATACGACAGCGGTCAGCGTCGATGGCGCAACGGCGGGTCGTCATGTTGAAAACCCTTCCTTTGATCACATTGTCGATATGACCGGGACGGTGCCGATTGGATTTGGCGATAATGAATATGTCCCCACGGCCTCAGTCGGTTTGTGGTCGCGTTTGTTTGCTGGCTTGGAAGTCGGCGTCTCGGTGGCGCTGGGTGGAACGGGTAATGCAGCCAATGGATCGATTGATGTCCTCGATCTCGAATGGAGAGATGAGACGGATACGACATCGCCTGTCTTCGCTCGCCGTGGAGCAGGTGAGACGTCAAATGGTACGGATGCAACGATGAGCGATGGGACGCCTTTGCAGGTGCGCGCAGGGATGCGTTATCAGTTTCGAACATGGGATTTGGAATTTGAGTGGCGTATGGAGAGTTGGGCCGCCGAGACTCAGTTGAGCGCAAGCCCTTCAGGCAGTGGAGTGGGTTGGTACAACCAACTTGCTGATCCCGCTAATGTCGATTCCAGCATTGAGTTAGGCAATATGGGCGATGGTCGACCTCTGGAGTCAGCACAGAGTTTTCATTTGGCGAGTGATGTCTGGTTGGTTCCTGACGGTATTGCGCTGCGGTTTGGTGGTTCGATGGAGTTCTCACCGACGACTCAGCCCGATGCGCTGATGTATCCCGGTCCGCGCTATGGCGTCGGCGCTGGGTTGAGTATCGCCGATCGTGGTTACGCGATCGATCTGGGTTATTACCATTTGTTTAGTCAGGCGGTTGAGGTGGCTAATGGCCAGTTGCCTTTGCGAAACATCGCCCAACGTGCCGCCGAGACAGAAATTGATACACTCACTGTTCAAAACAATGGGACCTATACGACCAGCGTTGGGTTCTTTGGTATGGGTGTTCGTGCCGACGTTGATACTTTTGCAAAGAATCGTCAGGCGCAACGCAAAGCATGGTACCAGGTTTGGTCCAAGGGCACGACGGGCTTTGGTCGAGGTGGCTTCTAACGGGGTTGAAAGTGATCGACTTCGGAGAAGCGCTTTGCCGAAATCGAAAACTTGTGACAAAGGCGCGCCGAAAAATCATGGTGTGGGCTTTGCAGCATGGGCTGCGTTGTCTATAAGATGAGTCCTCAGGAAAGGAATTGGGTATGGCTAAACGGCTTACCGAGAAGCAGACGGAAGAATTGCGCGGAATCCTGACCGAAGAACGCGACCGTTTATTATTGTCCGGACAAGCCGACCTAGAAGAAGCGAAGTCGGGCGGAGAGCGTGTCGTGGGTGACGATGTCGACCAAAGCAATGAAGATGGAGCCCTTGCGCTTGCGGCTAGGTTTCGAGCTAGAGATCGCAAACTGTTGCGCAAAGTCGAGTATGCCCTTGAGCGTATGGAGCGCGGTGAGTATGATTTGTGTGAGATCACCGGCGATCCGATTGGGTACGAACGATTAAAGTTTCGACCGGTGACGACCTTGTCGATTGCCGCCAAAGAGGAGGCGGAGCGACACGAGTCAGAATATATTGAGTAATAAAAATCGCTTGCGCAATGGCGGCGCCTTCTTCATACAAGCGCCCGCAGACACCATTGAGCGGGATTAACTCAGTGGTAGAGTGTCTCGTTGCCAACGAGAATGTCGTGAGTTCGAATCTCATATCCCGCTCCAAGTAAAAGGCGCCCCATGTGGGCGCCTTTTATTGTCTTCCCGTTGTGCTCAGAAAGGTCTCGTTGTGACCAATTATCCGCCGATATTACCTTTGAGTATCGCGCCTATGGTGGATCGCACACACCGTCATTTTAGAGCATTTTTCCGGCGGCTCACGCGGCGGACCTTGTTGTATACGGAGATGTTGACCACGGGGGCTATTCTGCGCGGCGATCCCAAACGCGTGTTGGAGTTTTCATCATTCGAAGGGCCTGTGGCACTGCAGGTTGGCGGCGATGAACCTGAGGCCTTAGCGCGCTGTTCAGAATTGGCTGAGCGGTATGGCTATCATGAGGTGAACTTGAATGTGGGTTGTCCGTCCCCGCGGGTGCAAAAAGGTCGTTTTGGCGCCATGCTGATGGGTGAGCCTGAGGTGGTTGCTCAAGCGGTGCGAGCGATGCGTTCGGCGACGAGCTTGCCGGTGACTGTGAAGCATCGAATCGGTATTGATGATTTTGAGCGGTATGAGGATATGCTCAATTTTGTTGATTGTGTAGCCGATGCAGGGGCGCAGCGGTTCACCGTGCATGCGCGCATTGCGCGCCTGAACGGCTTGAGCCCAAAGAAAAATAGGGAAATTCCGCCTTTGCGCTATGATGATGTGTATCGGCTAAAGCGTGAGCGACCCCACTTGCCCATCGAGATTAACGGCGGACTTAGAACCTTGGAGCAAGCCCACGCACAGCTTGATTGTGTTGATGCAGCAATGATCGGTCGAGCAGCCACGGACGAGCCATGGATTTTTGCTCGTGCTGACTCCTTATTTTTTGGTGAAAAAGACCCTCTTATGACTCGACGACAAGCCGTCGTTGAGCATGTGGATTATTTGCTCGAGTGGCAGACGAGAGGCGTTAAACTACCTTTTCTTGTGGCGCCAATGATCAATTTGTTTGCTGGGCAGCGCCATGCGCGGCGTTGGCGGCGAGCCTTGAGCGAGCAAGCGCGCGAGGTGCAAGCAACACCTGATCTCTTACTCGAGGTGCTCGATGCGATCGCTTAATCCGTGTCTGACTGTACCTAAGATGCAGTGGACGCTATGTGACTAAAGTGGAGATGGTTATGCAAAGCGCTTTACGTCGAGAGGTCTTCAATCTGCCGAACTACCTAACGATGGGTAGAATCGTTGCTATTCCAGCTGTCGTTTGGTTGCTTTATCAAGACTCGCCGCTGACGAATCTGTCTGCGGTGACGCTGTTTTTAGCGGCAGCGCTGACGGATTTACTCGACGGTTATCTCGCTCGTCGTATGGGTCTGGATTCTGCGCTCGGAAAGTTGCTCGATCCGCTAGCGGACAAAATATTGGTGTCGACGGTGATGATTGCGCTCGTGCCTTTGGGGCGTCTTGATGCTTGGATTCCCATGGTTGTGATCGGACGCGAGTTCACGATCAGTGGATTACGCAGTATGGCGGCGGCTGAAGGGATGATCATAGCAGCAGGTCAAATGGGGAAAGAAAAAACCGCTTATCAGATGATCGGTCTCGCCTTTTTGATGGCTGGAGGTTCGGCGCCTTTTGGATGGTGGACCGGAGCACCAGAGTACAGCTTAGATATGGTCGGCCTGTGTCTGATTTATATTTCCATCTTTTATGCCGTGACGTCAGCTGTTGATTATCTGTGGAAGTTCACGGCGGCTGCTATGCGCCGACAGGTCTGATGGACTGCGTTGCGCGCTGTTTTTGCCGGATTTAGTCCGGCCAGTTGCCAAAATTTGTCAGCTCCTGCGCAGAATGAAGCAAAAATTTCCGATCTCTTGCCGAATTCGTGGGTCGCAGTGACTTGCGGGACGGCATGACTCTTGCTTATCGTCTAGTGCGGTGTCGCTCGCCCGATTACGAATTTTAGCGGTCCAGGAGTAGTCATGTCTAGTTGGAAACCTTTACGATTATCGATGGCTGCAATGCTTGCTGTCTCGATGTGGCCTACTCAGGCTCAAGCCAGTCACGTGTGGACGAGCCGTTACGATCAAGATCGCTACTATTGGGATCTGTACACCTACAGTTGGTACTGGAGTAACGGTTCCCGTGACGCTTTTGACGGTTGGGGTTATGCGACCATCAATGGCGAAAACCAAAGTCAGCAAAACAATAACAACCAATGGAATTCTTCAGCATTCAGAAACAGCAGTCGCAACCGGTTTACTTCAAGCAGCTGGCCCTATGGCACTCGTGAGTTCAATGATCGAGGTACTCGTTCAAGCACGCCAACGTACAGCTCATTTAGAGTACAAGCACGGACCTATGTGCCGGCATCAGGGCACCCCGACTCGCGTAACTATGGGCGAAATATATGGAACATAACAAACACCACCGGAAGCGCACGTAATCTAAACTTTCGTATCTATGGAAACCTAGGGTCCGATAGCTATACTAGGGTCACTAATACCTCTGATGGCAACACCACTTGGTCAACCTCTGATACTTGGGTGGCTACTGATGATGCTTGGAACGGAGTCGGTTGGGACGACCCAGCGTTATCGTTCATTTACATGAACAGTGGCGGTCTGAGGCCGAGTTACGTGCGCCGAATCAGAGATTGGCTTTACATTGACTGGAACAACGTCACCGTGCCTGCGCGAGGAACCGTGACCTTTATGCTGTTTACAACCCAAAACCGTGATCGGGCATCCAGTTTCCGCGAAGCGCAGCGCATCGTAACGCTACCGGACGAAGTCATGGCGAACTTGACGGCGGCAGAAAAACAACAACTGGTCAACTTTAATCTCGGGGCAGATGTTGAGAACCAGACGTTGACGGTTAGCGAGAACAACGCACCGGCACTTCGAGCGACGTGGCGCTTTTCTGAGCGCGCCACAGCTCGAGCTCAGTTGTATGAAAATAGTTCGATACCAGCAGGTGAGACTCAGTGTAGTGGAGGCGCCTTAGTGGCGACCAATACCTTGGCAGCAAATACAAACTTCAGCTACACATGGCAGAATACAAATAATTGGAATCGGATCAAGCGTGGTGTGAAATATTGCGTCAAAATAACCGCTACTGACGGGGGTAATCAAGCTGGTTCGGCAGTGGCGACGGTGGCGTCGGCAATCGGGGCAGTGAGTGCTGACATTGACCAATACACGCCATCGACTCGTGCGGTGGTTCGATTTACTGCGAATCCGGGCGCGGGAACATTCACCGAGCTTTATCCGACAGCGAATTGCTCGGGTACTCGTCTAACGCGCAATTCGATCCCGTGGAACAGCCGTTCAGTGACCCGCAACTACACAGGAGATCAGGCTCGTCGAAACACCTCATACTGTCTTAAAGTGATCAACGGTTATGCGACTCGTAATTTCACGTTAGGCACGGTGAACGCAGAGCCTCGGGATTACCCGACGACGCTGACGTATGTCCTAGGGCGTTTGCGCGCGGTCGATGGAGGTGGCGAAGATTTCGAAGATGATCTCGATGATGCCATTACCCATGTATCCGTGGCGAAAGCGTATTGGGATGCTCGCACGGATGATGGCGCCTTGGAGGACTTCCAGGATGTCGCCATTAACTGGGGTCCCAGCTTTCGCCGAGCCGTTCGTGCGATCAAGTCGATGTCCTTGGCTCGTCGTAACGATGCACCGCGTGCCTTAAAGGTCTATGAAACCGATTTGGCAGCAGCAATTTTGCAACAGGTCAAAGTCCACGCGGTGACGACTATGGCTGGTCGTATTGGTGATGATACGCCAGATTATTGGCCCGCGATTCGAACAGCAGCTGTCAATGCGGTCGAAACTGCCCGCGATCAAGCCTCTGGTCAGCCAAAAGCAGCAGCTGCAGCTGATGCGTATGACAAGCTCGCTGCGATGTATGATTCGCGTTATTCCGCAGAGAATCGCGTGAGTGAAGCGCAGATTGCTATCGATGCCGTGGTTGATGAAGACCTTGAAGACCGCCCCCGCGACGAGTTAATCGCAGCGCTCAACAACACCCTTCGCTATGGTTTGAAGCTCGAAATCAAAGCCGCTCGCGATACCAATACAGCCGGTCGAACTCAGTTGGACGCGGTGCTGACCTCGATTGCGCAAATATCGACCTGCATGGGTTCATTGCAAAGCCAGGGTTTGTCCGATCATGATTTCACCGAATGCTATATGGAAGTCGTCAAGATTGTGAAGAAGCTGCGCGAGGTTCAAGGCGCTTTGGTTGACACGTATACCTGGCGTGGTTTGTTGGGGATCGGCGTGTACGGCATGCTTGATATCTCAATTTATCACTCGACCAACTCGTTGGTGACGCAAGAAGGCGTCGACGAAGATGAAGAGGCACAAACGGGGATTAGTGAGTTTCGCGCCGGTCTAGCGGACCTCCGTGCAGGCAATGTCACAGTGGCGCTTCAGCGCTACATCAATAACGAGTGTCGTATCGTTAACTTGTACAACCGATATTGGGCTGGTCCGGGTAATCCGCAAATTGACGGTACCGAAGCCTGTGCTCGAGTTTGCGGCAATAGTAACGTTGAAGAAGGCGAGCAATGCGATGATGGGAACTTCACCGATACCGATGCGTGTACGACGAGTTGCCAAAATAACGTATGCGGTGATGGAGCGCTCTATCGAGGACGTGAAACCTGTGATGACGGCAACCGTATCGATACCGATGCCTGTACCAACGCCTGTGCAACTGCCCGTTGTGGTGATCGGATTGTTCGTGCCGGCACCGAAGAATGCGACGATGGTAACCAAGTCAACGATGATAATTGCACCAATCAGTGTCTTGCGGCACGTTGCGGTGATGGGATTAGACAGGGCACGGAACAATGCGACGATGGTGATACAAACAACGACAATACGTGTTCCAATACCTGTCGTTCAAACATCATCACAATGGCGACCGGCTATCTGCACACTTGCTTCTTGAAATCGAGTCGCGTCTATTGCTCGGGTTATAATGGGTATGGTCAGCTTGGCGATAACAGCACCTCGCAGCGTACCACTGCGGTGCAAGTCAGAAACCTTACTGACGTCAAGCAAGTCACAGCGGCTAATCATCACTCGTGTGCTCTTAAGGACAATGGAACGGTGTGGTGTTGGGGTTACAACAGTCATGGTAACCTAGGAGATGGCACGACAACACGGCGCAGAACGCCGGTTCAGACGCGCGGACTAACCAATGTGACGCAAATCGCCACAGGCTCGTATCACAACTGTGCACGTAAATCAGACGGTACGGTATGGTGCTGGGGCTATAATGGCTACGGGCAGCTGGGTATTGGTAACACGTCGAACAGTACCACGCCAAGACAAGTGCGTGGTTTGACTGGAGCAACCAATGTCACACTCGGGAGGCATCACGCATGTGCTCGGATGGCCAATGGCACCGTGAAGTGCTGGGGTTATGGTTATTTCCACAACGTGCGCAATACATCGCAGCGATCGTATCGTTTCACCACCCCTCAGACCGTCAATGGTGTGAGCGGGGTCGCTGAGTTTAAATCGTATGGATATGGAAACTGTTATCGTCGAGCAAATGGTACTGTCGGCTGCTTTGGTTATGGTTGCCATGGTCAAATGGGTGATGGTGGATCGGGTTGTTACAACCACGGCAATCGAACTGTGTCGGGAGCAACCGATTCGGTAGAGCTTGGTGGTGGCGCTTACCACATGTGTTCACGCGATTCAGCTGGTGCTGTGAAGTGCTGGGGTTATAACTATTACGGACAGATTGGTGATGGATCGACAACGAATCGCAACACAGCGACGTTGGTAAGTTCGATGACGGATGCGGTCTCTTTGTCGCAAGGTGCTGCGGCGTTCCACACGTGTGCGTCGCGCTCTGGCGGCAGCACGAGTTGCTGGGGTCGTAATCAATACGGCGGAATCGGCATCGGTAGGACTAGCACCAGGGCCACGACTCCGGTCAATGTTGTTGGCGAGGTGGGTGTCGGTGCAGGTCTGGGTAGCAGCTCAACCAACCCCGGACGTTCGTGTAAGCAGATTAAGGACACACGGCTTGCCGCTGGTGAAACGGCGCGTACGGGCACCTATTTCTTAGATCCTAACGGCGGCTCCAACTCGGACGCTCGTGCGGTCTACTGTGATATGACCACTGATGGTGGCGGTTGGACCCAGGTTGCTAACACCTATGACTACACCCTCAACGACCAGTCACAAGGGTACTACGAAAGTCTCCAGTATAAGGTGCCTACTGGACGGCACCTCGGTATTTGGAATGGAATGCGCGCTCATATCTCGGGTAATTCGGATATTCGCTTTACCTGCAAGCTCAATAAGAACGCCAACAGCAACGACGTTGATTTGAGCTTCTACAATATTCATTGGTACCGTGAGATTACTACGGGATCGGACGGCAGCAGTTGCTTTGAAGAGGGCAACGGTCGCGGTTATACTCGCCCGGCACCGCAACGTAGGAACAACTTGAACAACACAACGCTACCCCGAGGTGATAACTGGCAGTATGGATATCTAGAGGGTGAGGATTACTGCGGTGACACTGGCGACTTTACCGTCGACTTTGATAACCGTGGTATGGATACGGACCAACGCGACGGTACCGACTGGGGTGAGGATGATGGGACGAAGAAGTGTGGATATGCTTACGGTAACTCCAATGCATCATGGCAGATCTGGGTACGTGAGCGTTGAGGACACCCTAAGTTCTGGTGTTGGATTGGACGCCCTAGGAACTGGCTTGAATCCAATGGATGGGATCTCGTTGGGCTAGCCAGGCAGGTGGTGATGGGTTTGGCTGGTGACGTAGATGCGGTGATTTGAATGAGTGATGTGTCGACGGCCTTTGGCGTTTAGACCTCTGTTGTGCTGACCAAGAGCCGGAGATCGCAAGGTCTCCGGTTTCTTCTTTTTTCGAGGCTTTGGGGCTGTGCATGATGCGAAGCATTGTGTACCGTCGCCCCGGTTAAAATTTGTGAGTCTTACCATGAGATTTTTGACGTTGGCTGTCGCTCTTGCTTTCGCTCCTGCTGCACACGCATCGATTGCGGTTGTTTTGCCGCCCATTGCGCTGGGTAAAAAGGCAGACTGGAAAGCCGCCGGTGCAGTGGAGAAGGCACTAGAAGCCGCTTTGGGTACCGATGCAGATTTGGTGTCCGTCTCCATGGCTACGGGTAAAGATAAAAAACTCGGTGCAAAAGCGATTGGTTGTAAGGGCGAATCTCCCTGTTTTGGTAAACTCGCGGGCGCATTTAGTGCTCAGCATGCCTTGGCCAGTTTAGTTATTGGTCGCGGTAAACGAGCAAAACTGGTTATGGTTTTGGTTAAGGCGGATGGAACTGAAGTCGACAAGTTTTCGGGGAAGGTTAACGATGCCGCTGCTCAAGCCACGCGTATGCTCTCTGCTGTCCGTAAGGCGGCAGCAAGTGCGGCGAAAGCAACACCTGCAGCGAGTGGAGATTCAGAGCGTGACAGCGTTGCGGTGATGGGCTTTGCTGTGACTGATCTTGATGAGACCGTGCGCGGGCGGCTGTCTGATGCGACGGTCTTGGGTGTGGATAAGCTCAAACTGTTTGATGTCATCAGCGGCGATGATGTCAAAGCGATGCTGGATCAGCAGCAACTCAAGGATGCATTGAGTTGTGATTCAAGTTCGTGTCTCGCTGAGCTCGGCGGCGCCTTGGATGCGCGTTACATGATCAATGGTAAGGCGAGTAAATCGAGCGGTGGTGCACGCATTACGATGACCTTGCTCGATGTCTACGAGGCGAAGGCGATCGCGCGTGATGCCCGCGAGATGAAAACTGATGCCATTGAAACCGATGTTCCCGGTATGGCGAAAAAGCTGTTCAACTCGATTCTAGCGACACAGGGTGGAACCATTCTGATCGGTTGCGATGAAATCGGTACGTCCATCTATGTCGATGGTGATTTGGTCACGACCGCTACGGGACGTATGTTCAAAACGCAGATCGCGGGTGGCACTCATCGCGTTGAGGGTAAAAAGGAAGGCTTTGTAACGTGGGCGAAGGATATTGATGTGACGGCTGAATCTGAACAGAAGCTGACAGTTGAGATGCTGCCCTCTCAGGATTTCATTCGAGCACGGATAGCCAAGGCAAATGGTCGTCGCACGATGGGTATCGTTGGCGGTGGGTTGGCTGTTGCCCTCGGTGCAGCGGCTGGGGTGATGCAGCAACAAGCTCAAAGTAAGTTTGAAGAGGGTCAGCGCATCATGCAAGAGGACTGCGAAGGTTCCTGCTTGGATGGGGCTGACTTCGATTTGGCTTGGACGGCGAGCATCAATAAGGGCTCTCTCAAGCTCAATCCGGCGGCGCCGGGCCTTGAAGATGCAAAGTCTGCATACAGCAACGCGCTTGATGACCAAGCGACGATGCTGACCGGCTCCTACGTTTCGCTTGGTCTGGCTGGTGTGTCTGCGATCTATGGCGCTTGGAGTTACTTTGGCGCTGAGGACTCAAGTCGATGGGAGCGTTTCTTGATCGACGAAGCGCCCAAGCAGGACAAAGCGACCGCTGCCGCCAAGTCCGTAGCGAAAAAGTAGTTTAGCGTTACGCGGGCTGTGTGATGTTTACCGGCTTGGTTCGTTACCGAGCGACGCTTCGTCGTCACGAGACGCAGGGCCGCTCCGGTAGTCTTTTGTTGAGTGTCTCCAGGCCTCCTGAATGGGAGGACGTGCGAGTTGGTGATTCGATCGCTGTCAACGGGTGCTGTTTGACGGTGATTAATATGGATCCTGAGTCGTTGGATTTTGAGGCGGGTAGTGAGACGTTAGCGCGTACGCTGTTAGGTAGCCTTTCCGTTGGTCAGCGCGTGCACATCGAACAGGCACTTCGAATGGGTGACCGTCTCGATGGCCATATGGTCACCGGTCACGTCGACGGGCTTGCCGAATTGCTTGAGGTGATCGACGTTGAGGGCGGGCGCCGTCTGCGTTTTGGGGTCGCACCCAAGCTAGCCTGTCTCCTGCCTGAAAAGGGATCAGTATGCGTTGACGGCATCAGTTTGACTATAGCTGCCGATGAATCGAATGGTTTTACCGTTGAACTCATTCCAGAAACTCTGGAGGTGACCCACTTGTCCGGTTTGGTGGTGGGGGATTCGGTTCATGTTGAAGTCGACCCGATAGCCCGTTACGCGGCGCATTGGTTAGATCGAACCAAGGCTATTGATCGGCAGGGGGGTCGCAGATGATGGATGCTCGCATCACTCGTGTTGAAACGGCAATCGAAGCCATGCGTCGTGGGCAGATTGTGATCATGGTTGATGATGAAGACCGTGAGAACGAGGGCGATTTGTGCATGGCAGCGCAGTTTGTGACGCCAGAAGCGATTAACTTGATGGCTAAAGAAGCGCGCGGGCTAATCTGTGTGACTTTGACCGCAGAGCGTTGTCGCGAACTCGAATTACCGATGATGGTTACCGATGAGAATGGATCGGTATTTGGGACCAACTTCACCGTGTCGGTCGAGGCCGCGACGGGAGTCACCACAGGGATTAGTGCTGCGGATCGGGCGCGTACGGTTTCGGTATGTTGCAATCCTGAGTCCAAGCCAAGCGATTTGGTCAAGCCGGGTCATGTCTTTCCTTTGCGTGCAGAGCCTGGCGGCGTCTTGGTGCGTACGGGTCAAACAGAGGGCAGTGTTGATTTGGCGCGGCTAGCAGGCTTGATACCAGCCGCTGTTATCGTTGAGATTATGAATGAAGATGGCACGATGGCGCGTATGCCCGAGCTCGAGATCTTTGCAAAAACGCATGATATGCCCATCGTTCAGGTTGCCGACTTGGTTCATTATCGGCTGCAGAATGAGAGTTTGATTGAGCGCCACAGTGACCAGGAAGTGGAGACCCGGTGGGGGCGCTTTCGCGCTATTTCCTACTCATCGAACGTGGGTGGTTTAGAGATGGTCGCCTTTGTGTTGGGATCGCCCGAGTTGGATGATCTCGCTCGTGTCCGTGTGCACGCTGCACGTCCATGGGCGGATACTTTTGGTGGCGGTCTGCCAGATTCAACGCCGGACCTCGATTATGGCTTCAAGTCGATCAGCAAAAAGGGAAGCGGCGTCGTGTTGTATCTTGCTCGCCCAAACCAAGTGACTCTGTTGGACGCAATGGCGGACGGCGAGCGTCCGCCGACGACCGAAAATCTTCATACGATAGGTATTGGGGCTCAGGTTTTGCGTGATTTGGGTTTGAGTCAGATTGAGTTGGTTTCGCGCCGGCAATTGCCCGTGCGAGGCGTGTCAGGTTTTGGAATTGATGTGGTCAAAATCGTCGACCCTCGCGAACTGCTTGAAGAGGTCTCGAGCGAGTGGCTGACGCACTAAAGAACGGACGTGGGTTCGTTCGAAGGATAAGCGAATGAAAATTGTTGAAGGTGAGACCGCCATCGTTAGCGAATCGGGTGCGTCGGTCGGTACTGGCAAGCGCTTTGGGATCGTGGTCGCCCGCTTTAATCACTTTGTGACCGAGCCGTTGCTTGAAGGCGCTTTGGCTGCGCTCAACGATTATGGCGTGCGCAAAGAGGACATTACGGTCGCTCGAGTGCCAGGAACCTTTGAATTACCTCCTTTGGCGGCTCGATTAGCTCGATCGGGACGTTTTGATGCCATTATTGCGATCGGTGCCGTGATTCGAGGAGGTACACCCCACTTTGATTACGTTGCCGGCGAAGCAGCTAAAGGAACTGCTGAAGTCGCGATGCGAACCGGCCTACCGGTTGCCTTTGGTATTTTGACTTGCGATACCGTTGATCAAGCGGTTGAGCGTGCTGGCGAAGGTGCTTCCAATAAAGGTTATGAGGCTGCGCAGGCGGCTCTCGAGATGGCTGACCTCAACAGCAAGCTTGGAGCCTTAGGTCTTTGAAGCCCAAGCTCCGCAGTCGGGCGCGTAGCGCAGCCCTTCAAATCCTGTATCAGATGGATCTCGGTGCTACTGAAGACGAAGCGTTTGGTCACGTGATGAGTCATTTTGGAACACCGCCACTCGATAATGGGTATCTCAGACGATTGCTCGACGGCGTTGCGGCACGGCGGGACGAACTGTCGGAACGTCTCGAAGCGGTTAATCCCGAATGGCGACAAGACCGCCAAGATGTCGTCGACCGAAATCTACTTCTGCTGAGTGCTTTTGAATTAGTAGAAGGAACTGCGCCGTTGAAAGTGGTTTTGACCGAAGCCGGATTACTCGCTGAGCGCTATGGCTCGGATCGCAGTTCGAGTTTTGTACGAGGGACCCTTGGTCGATTAGCGGAAGGGTTATCGGGGTGAATGGCGTTGTGCCGGTTTCAATCCCTTGGCCTGCGGAGGCCGGCGGACTGGCTTTACGGACGGTGGACTCTGTTCCTGGTCATACGATGGTTGTACCCACAGGACGCTTGTTGGGACGACTGCCCACGTTAGCGGCTGCTCTTGATTGGAGACTGGGTGGACGGATCGCACAGCGAGTAGCCGCCGAGCGGTTTACGGGTCAAAGCGGTGAGCGTTTACTCTTGTTGTTACCGGAGCATCCTTGGCCGGTGGTTGTCTTGCTTGGATTCGGTCAACAGCTAGACCCTGAAGACTTTTCCGCTAGCTTGGCGCAGGTTCGATCACTCGGTGGTGGCCAGCGGGTTTGGCTGGATCCTGATTTAGCACCGAAAGGTTGGCGTGCGGCAGCGCCGCAATGGTTGAGGGCGGCGGGAGAAAGACTGGTAGGGTTATGAGCGTACAAAAACAGTTGGTACAAGAACTCGTGGCTTTAGCGATTTGTGGTGGCGCGCATAAAGTGGTGCTGAGCGTAGATAAGGAGTGTTGGGAACTGCCCGTCGTTGATGGGAAAGTCGGTCCGCTTTTAGGCGCTGCTGGTGAAGGTGTTCTCGATCGTGATTTGGCTCAAGAACTCGCCATGTTGTGTTCGGTTGATGGCTTGTCGATTCGTCGCGAGCGCTTTCTTGGTGGAAAGTCTCAAATGCGCTGGATGAGCGCCGCTCATTTAGCCAAGATGCTCGGTCAGCATGCTGAAGCATCGTTTGGCGAGATGCCCGATATGGATCAGTCTGCACCGGACATGGTCCGATCGATGGACGTTTTAGATACTTTGAGTTCACAGTTGGTCAAGGTCGGCTCTTCGAGCGAAGTGATTGATGCGTGTGTGATCGCCTGCAGTGAGTTGTTTTCCTCGACGGTCATGTTGTACTTTGATGGTGAATCGGGCTGGATTGGGCCGCGCGGTTTACTCCTGGGACCTACGGATCGTTTGACTGCCGCTGCGCAGAAAGGCGTTCTCGATATCTTTGCACCATGCGGTGAAGCGTACGAGGAGTTGGTCGGTCGGCCGCCGTTAGTCGTTCTCGTGCCTTTGAATGCTGAGGTCGTTTTGGCATTAGCTTGGGCAGACGACGGCGTTCAAGCTCGTCCACTTGCAGCCTTACTTGTTCAGCGATTTTGCCGGATTGCTTTGCGGCAGTATGTCGTCACTTCGGAGTCAGCGCAGTGAAAGTCTTGATCTTAGGTGCTGGTCAAGTCGGAGAAACGCTGGCGCAGCGCATGGTCAGTGAATCGAGCGATGTAACGCTTGTCGATAGGGATCGCCAGCGACTTGACCGTGTGGTTGAGCATCTTGATGTCAGTCATCTCATCGGCAACGCAGCAAGCCCTGAGTTGCTGAAAAATGCGGGTGTCGAAGACACGGACTTGTTGGTTGCGGTAACTGACGAAGATGAAGTTAACCTGCTGGCTTGTTTGGTTGGAGGTAGTTTAGCGCCGGGGTGTACTTTGGTGGCGCGCGTTCGCGAGCGCGACTTTCACTTGCATCGTGAGTTGCTCGAGAAGGGCGGTGTACGCCTGGATGGTTGGATCAGCCCGCGCCAATCCGCAGCAAAGGAGCTCGCCGAACTCGCGTTGTTGCCCGGTGCCGTTGAAGTGAAGGAATTTATCGATGGTTCGGTGCGGATGGTTGCAAGCCGTATTCGACCGAATTCGGATTTGGTCGATCGTGATTTAGCGACGCTTCGCCAGAGTGGTGCGCTGGGCGATCTTACGGTGGCTGGTATTGAGCGTGACGGTTACTTTGTCCCGCCAAAAGGAAACACCACACTGCGTACAACCGATTTGATTTTCGCATTGGGAACAGGCGAAGCAGCAGATGGATTGCCCGCATTGTGTGGGCATCTGCCTCGTCGAGTTAAGAATGTCTTTCTAGCTGGCGGTGGCCGATTAGGTGAACATCTCGCACAGATTCTCATCGGCAAGGGTTTGCACGTACGTCTAGCCGAAGGAAACCTGGCGCGGTGCCATGTGTTAGCTGAGCGCTTGCCTAGAGCGGATATTCTTAACGGCGATTGTACCGATCAGGATTTCTTAATCGAAGAGCGTATCGGGCACGCTGATTGTTTTATCGCGTGTACGATTGACGATGAGATCAATATCCTCACCGCGCTGCTCGCAAAGAAACTCGGCGCAAAGACCGTTTTCGTTCGTGAAAATACCTCGCATTATGCGTCGTTAACAGAAAGTATTGGTGTGGATGCAGCGGTGTCCGTTCGCCATGCAGCGGTCGGATCAATTTTACGTTACGCTCGCCGCGGTGATGTGTTGGCAGCGCAGCCGTTTGGTACCACCGAAGGCGAGGTGCTCGAAATTCGAGCGCGCGAAACATCGCCGTTGGTCAGTTTGCCCATCGCTAAGCTGCAACTCCCACGTGACGTGGTCATTGGCGCGGTGCTCCGTGAGGGCGAGTTGTTGGTAGCAACGGGTGAGTTGCAGATTCAGCCCGGCGACCGGGTTGTGATTTGTGCGCCGCAGCGGCGGATAGCTGATGTTCAGAAGCTCGTCGCTGTAGGTTTCGAGTTCATTTAACGGCGGATTTCCCTATGGCAGTGTCAAGAGGGTCAGAATACTCGGCAGACCAGATGAGGCGACGACTCATGGTGCGTCTCGTGGGTGGACTGCTGCTTTTGCTCGCTGTAGCGATGCTGCCCTCGCTCGTGATTTCATTTGTGCTGGGTGAATTGGATCGTGGCGCCTTTACGGCGACGTTATTGATCATCGTTCCATTGGGGTGGGGCTGTTTTCGCTATGGCCGACAAACGCAGGGTGAGATCGCACGTCGCGAAGGTTTTTTGTTGGTCACGTCGGCTTGGCTGGTATCGATTTTGGTCGGTGCCATGCCCTTTTACTTATACGGTCAGCGCGTCACACTTGGAATGAAAGATAGCGCCGTCATAGCCAGTTATCCTGCCCCTACTGGACGAGCGGTTCATGGCCGATGTGAACTACCCGGCGCTGGTGAGAAGGGCGCCGAGTTCTGTAGCTTGACCAATTGTGTGTTCGAGTCGGCGAGTGGGTTTACAACGACTGGAGCAACGATTCTCGAGCAAGGGTTATGGCAAAAGACCTATCGTCAGAACCCGAGAGATTTACCTCATGGGCTCTTGTTTTGGCGGAACATGACGCAGTGGCTCGGGGGCATGGGAATTATTGTTTTGGCTGTCGCTTTACTGCCGTTACTCGGAATTGGTGGAATGCAATTGTTTCGCGCTGAAGTTCCTGGTCCAACCGCGGCTAAACTCGTCCCTCGTGTGGGCGAGACTGCGCGTGTGTTGTGGGGTGTTTATGGGGTGATCACTGCGGTGGTTACTGCCTTGTTGCTCTTGTCCGGTAGCGGCCCTTTTTTAAGTGTGACTCATGCCATGTCGACGGTAGCAACCGCTGGGTTTTCGCCTCTGGTGGATTCCGTCGGTGGTTTAGGCTCGAACTTCGCAGAGTATGTCATCATCGGTTTTATGCTGTTTTGTGGGGCGAATTTTGCCTTGCATCATCGAGCGCTTCATGAGCGTCGCTTGGTGCATTGGCATGATCCTGAGTTTCGGCTCTTTAGCTTGGTCGTTTTGATGATGTCTTTGGTCGTATTTGTCGGCCTTTTGGTTTCGGGTGAAGGGTCGGGCTGGTCGGCATGGCGTCACAGTTTATTTACTGTTGCAAGCCTGGCGACCACGACCGGGTATGCCAACTACGACTATGGTTTATGGGTCCCGGTCATTCCCTTGTTCGCCATGTGTTTTCTGGCGGTATCAACCCTGGGAGGTTGCGCCGGTTCAACGTCGGGCGGAGTCAAAGTCATTCGCCTGGCTTTAGGCGTTCAACTGGCCGCTCGAGAATTTTATCGGTTGATCCACCCGCGAGGCGTACGGCCGGTTCGTCTCGGTGATCAGCGCGTTGATTACTCGGTCGTTGACGGTGTGGCGAGTTTCTTAGTTCTATTTTTTATCTTGGGTTTGTTCGGTGCTTTCTGGTTATCGGCTGAGGGTTTTACGCCGATCGAGAGCTTGTCGGCCAGTTTGAGTATGCTGGCCAACGTCGGGCCAAGTCTCGGACAGTTTGGTCCGGCAGGAAACTATAACGCGGTCTCCGATTTAGGTAAGTTCGTGCTGTCATCGATGATGATTTTAGGGCGATTGGAGCTGTTAACGGTTCTGGTCTTATTGACGCGCGATTTCTGGAGGTGATGATGCAATTCGACTTACGCCAAATCGCTGATCAGGGAGGTCAGACTCTGACGTTGAGTAACGATCAATTGACCGAGTGGTCCGAAGCGTTAGCGGTCCAGCCGCAGGGGACTGGAGTTGCCGAGCTTGACTATCAACGTCAGGGCTCTGGATTGCGAGTGACGGGTTCGCTGAGTGCCAATGTGTCAGCGCCGTGCGCCCTGTGCGGAATTTCCGTTCGTGAATCCGTGGAGGTGGCGGTCGCAGCAACATTTTTGCGTCAGCCCAGAACACCCAAAGATGATTTGCGCAATGATGACGGTTTAGCGGGTTGTGTACTTGAGGCTGAAGCCATGGAAGAGGTTTATATTGACGGTCAGGTTATCGATTTGCGGCCTTGGTTAAGAGATGAGTGGAGGCTTGGTGTACCTCTGGCCTTGCGTTGCCTTGATGACCTGTGTAGGGAAGCCGCCGCTTCGAGCCAGAAGAAGACAGTGGATCCCCGCTGGGCTGGCCTTGCAGCGTTACGTGATACTCTACCCGGAGGCGAGTGACATGCCAGTACCTTATCGTCGCAAATCGGCTTCTCGTGCCCGTATGCGCCGCTCTCACGACGCCTTGTCGCCTCGTGGGTCGACCATCTGTGCCCAATGTGGTGAGCCAGTTCTTCCTCATCGCGTATGCCGTGCATGTGGCTTCTACAAGGGCGTCCAGGTCCTTGGTGTCGATGCACCTGCTGAGGCTGAAGAAGAAGAGTTTGTCGCTGAGTAAAGCGATGTGCTCCCCTTGGCAGTGGAGTAGCCCACGTTGAGCCCCTCTGATACGTTCATTGCGTTAGACGCAATGGGTGGTGATCATGCGCCCGAGCCCATGGTTCGTGGTGCTCTAGACGCCGTGCGCCTTGACGGGCGTGCGGTTTTAATTTTTGGCCGTCGTGAAGTCATTGAGCCTTTGCTCAAAGGGGTGGATTATCCTGCTGATCGGTTGCGTCTGGTTCACTGTCCAGACCTTGTGCCCATGAGCGCCAAACCAAGTGTAGCGATGCGTCAAAGTGAATCGTCGATGGCGCGCTGCTTTCGCGCAGTCAAGGACGGTGATGCGGTCGCGGGGGTTTCGGCCGGGAATAGCGGCGCAACCATGGCTTTAGCCCTGCGTTACCTTGGTCGAATAAAGGGAGTCACCCGACCGGCGATCTGTTTGACGATGCCGGGTCAGGGCGGGCCTCGTTTGTTGTTGGATGCAGGAGCAAACACCGTATGCACGCCGGATATGTTTGCTCAGTTTGCCTTGATGGCCAATTGCTACGCGAAAGCAATTTTTGGTTTTGATTCGCCGCGTATCGCCATTTTATCAAACGGCGAAGAAGAAGGTAAAGGGACCGAACTGACTCAAGGTGCATTTGAAAAGATTCAGGCTTTATCGCTCAATTTTGTGGGCTATTGCGAAGGGCGTGATTTGTTTACGGATTCGGTGGATGTCATCGTGACGGATGGGTTCACAGGTAATATTGCGCTCAAGACCCTTGAGGGAACGGCTCGTTTTATCGTGAGTCAACTCAAAGTCGAGATCGAAGGCTCATTGTTGGCAATGGCTGGAGCGATGTTGGCTAAAGGTGCTTTCGAAGGCTTAAAAGAGACATTGGATCCGAGTCAGTACGGCGGGGCGCCGCTTCTTGGTTTAAGCGGCCCAGCGGTTATCGCTCATGGCTCGTCTGATGCCTTAGCGATCCGATCAGCAATACGAGTTGCTGAGCGATGTGCACGTCAAGATCTTACCGTGCAAATTGAGTCCGCTCTGAGTGAATTGACTGCGTAATCAACGCGCAGTTGACAGTTGCCCCTGTCCGCGTTCGATCCCCGGCATTGGACAGGAGCATCGTTATGCACCGAAGTCGTATTTTAGGCACGGGCTCGTACCTACCTGAGCGCATCATTACCAACCATGATCTCGAAAAACTCGTTGAGACCAACGACGAATGGATCACGACCCGCACAGGTATTCGCGAGCGCAGACAAGTGGGCGATGGTCAGGCTTGCTCTGATCTCGCCCTTGAAGCTTCGCGACGAGCGATCGCTGATGCAGGGATCGACGCGAGCGAGATCGAGATGGTGGTTATTGGTACCGTGACCAGCGATATGCCTTTTCCATCCACTGCTGTCTTGGTCGCGCAAGCCTTAGGACTCAAATGTTGTGCCTTTGATCTGTCCGCAGCGTGCTCCGGATTCATGCATGCCTTAGCGATGGCTGATAACGCCGTGCGCACCGGGATGGTCAAAAAGGCTTTGGTGATTGGGGCCGAGGCCTTGACGACCATCGTCAACTGGGAAGACCGCGGGACCTGTATTTTGTTTGGTGACGGTGCGGGTGCGGCCATCATTGGTGTGACTGACGCGGGTGACCCTCAGGGCTTGGGGCCGATTCATTTGCATTCAGACGGCTCCTTAGCCGAAGAATTATGTATTCCTGCGGGGGGTAGCCGTCTGGAATTGACACCCGAGTTGCTGGCGCAAAAGAAGAACAAGGTTCACATGACTGGCAATGTGATTTTCAAGCATGCGACGCGCAATCTGGCGTCGGTCGCGCAAGAGGCGCTTGATTCTGCCGGTTGGACAGCTGATGACGTTGATCACGTGATTGCCCATCAGGCGAATCTAAGGATTCTCGATGCGTGTTTGAAGCGCTGCGGGATGCCGAGTGACAAGCTGTTCGTGAACTTAGACCGTTATGGCAACACGTCCGCCGCAAGCCTTCCGATCGCTCTGGACGAGGCGCGTCGCGAAGGTCGCTTGAAGGCTGGCGATAAGTTGCTCTTTCTCGCCTTGGGTGGTGGCATCGTATGGTCCGGTGGGACCTGCACGCTGTAGAGGAGAACACAGATGACTCGATCATGGATTTTTCCAGGTCAAGGGGCACAGGTTGTCGGTATGGCTGCAGACCTTGCCGAGCGCTTTGCTGTGGTACGCGAGACCTTAGCTGAAGCGGATGACGCTCTTGGATTTAGCCTGAGTAAGCTTATGGCCGAAGGGCCAATGGAGACATTGACTCTGACTGCCCACACTCAACCTGCGATTGTCACCCATTCTGTCGCCGTGGTGCGGGTGTTGCGAGAGGCTGGCATCGACGAGCCAGTCGCTGTGGCGGGTCACAGCCTCGGCGAATACAGTGCGCTGGTTGCTTCTGGCGCGCTGAGTTTATCAGATGCGTTGCGGTCGGTGCACGCCCGCGGACAGTTTATGCAAGATGCGGTGCCTGCTGGCTTGGGCGCAATGGCTGCCGTGATCGGATTAGATGCGGAGACGGTGACCTCGGTGTGTGCGGACAGATCAAGCGATGAACACCTTGTTTGCGCCGCGAACTTTAACGATCCAACCCAGACTGTCATCGCAGGTCACAAGGGCGCCGTTGAAGCGGCGATGCCGGCGCTCAAAGAAGCCGGAGCTCGTCGTGTACTTCCCTTGCCTGTCTCGGCGCCCTTTCATTGTCCTTTGATGGCCCCGGTTCAGCCGCGCCTCAATGAGGTCCTCGGTAGCGTGACTATCCTTGAACCATCGGTCCCAGTGGTCGCCAATGTCGACGCCGTAGCGAATAGCGATGGAGGCCGAATCAAAGGTTTACTTGTTGAGCAAGTGTGCGCGCCGGTTCGATGGGTTGACTGCGTGCAGACGCTGCGCGCTCAAGGAGCAGATGAATTGCTCGAGCTCGGACCGGGAAGAGCGCTCGCCGGCATGGTGCGCCGTATCGATAAAGAACTCCCAACGACGAGTTTGGGTACCGCAGATCAGATTACCGCTTATTTGGAGGCTCGATCATGAGTGTTGCTTTAATTACGGGCGCAAGCCGAGGTATTGGTCGCTCAATCGCAACTGCGATGGCGCAAGCAGGTCATCATGTGATCATTAATTTCGCCGGTAATGAAACCGCTGCAGATGAGACGTTGGCAGCTGTCAAAGCCGCAGGTGGTTCAGGTCAGACGCTTCGTTTCGATGTGGGTGATGATGAGGCGGTGTCGGGTGCCATCAAGAGTATTCTCGCTGAACATGGACAGATTGATGTCCTGGTCAACAACGCTGGGATCTCGATCGATGGTTTGTTGATGCGCTTTAAGGCCGCTGATTGGGATAAGGTATTGGCTACCAATCTTCGAGGCGCGTTCCTCACCACCAAAGCGGTCGCTCGACCGATGCTCAAAGCGAGAGCCGGGCGAATTATCAATATTGGTTCGGTGGTGGCGCAAGCAGGTAGTGCTGGGCAACCTGCGTACTGCGCTGCCAAGGCTGGGCTTGAGGGGTTGACCCGCAGCAGCGCTAAGGAGTTAGCGAGTCGGGGTATCACCGTGAACTGCGTGGCTCCTGGGTTTGTCGATACGGACATGACCCAAGCTCTACCCGAGGCTCGTCGTGAAGCGATTTTAGCGGAGGTGCCGATGGGACGCATGGCTGCTGCTGAAGAGATTGCTGCAACCGTTGTATTTTTAGCAGGCGCTGGCGCCGGCTACGTCACCGGTCAGGTCCTCGGCGTCAATGGTGGTCTCTACATGTAGCATGACGGCCTCTGCGCCGAAGGCTATGCTGTCTTCCGCTTCTTGTGGGCGAGCTTCGGTTCCCCGTGACCGTCGATCACATCTGCTGTGATCGTGCACTGCTCGATATCGGCTTGGTAGGGGACTTCATATTCGATGTCGAGCAGCGAGGATTCGACAATGCTTCTCAGGCTTCTCGCGCCGCCTTTGCGTTCAACAGCGATGGCCGCGATGCGTTTGAGCGCAGCTTCTTCAAACTCAAGTTTGACGCCCTTGGCTCGAAACAACTTTTTGTATTGTCGAACCAGTGCGTTCTTCGGTTCGGTCAAGATGTGAATGAGGTCATCCTCTGTCAGCTCATCGAGCGTACACAAGATAGGAATACGACCAGCAAACTCAGGGATCAGGCCAAACTTGATTACATCGGCCACTTGCGTTTGACGAAGCAAAGCCGTGAGCGAGTGGGGGTCTTGGGTCTCGGTCTCAGTCTCCGAGCGAAACCCGATCACCCGTTTGCCCAGGCGGCCGCCGATGATTTGTTCAAGACCCGTAAATGAGCCACCAACAATAAACAAAATGTTGGTCGTATCCACCGTGGTACTTTCAGTGGCTGCGCCACTTCGACCTCGGTTGGTGACTTGCACTCGAGTGCCCTCGATCAGTTTGAGTAGACCCTGTTGGACGCCTTCGCCCGAGACGTCTCGTGACTCGCCATGACTGCCGCCTCGACGTGCGATTTTGTCGATTTCATCGATGTAGACGATGCCTCGCTCAGCCATGC
>CACGMS010000023.1 GCA_902574205.1 uncultured Candidatus Hydrogenedens sp.
CGCCTCTTCTGGGGTTTCCGCTAGCCCACAAGCCACGCGCATGAGCGAAGTCTGAGGCGTTTCAATCACCAAGCGATCGGTAGGATGCTTGAGCAAGTAGCGATCATAGACGGTACGCAAGCCAAAATACTGAAAAAGGTTATTCCGTTCAGGTTTGATGGCTGCGTCAAGTTGCTCTCGGTGCGAAGCCACAAATGCTGCGATTGAATCATTGATAATTCCGAGCTCTTGCCCACGAAAAATCCCTTGCGAGAATGTACGAATTCCCTGCTCTCGAACTTCTTCTTGAACAAACTCCGCAAGTAAACGCGCCGCTAAAAACGAATACTCCGGCTCTTCACCAATCAATAACGCCGCGGTTTGGATCGCTAACGCATCCAATTCTTTGGTTGTCGCTCCATCGTACAACCCACCAATAGTTCTCGTTGCCACAAACATGGGATCGACATGCTTTAGACCACCCGAACACGAGGCCACACGATCAACAATACGGTTCACATCAACGAGCTCGAGTCGTCCATCCCGCTTTTTGACGCGCATGGTCACAGGAACCCCAGTAGGATGCGGTGTCGCGTGGTTTGGCGGAGTTTCTGCCTGTTCAAGAATTTGAGCGTTTTGGATATCAAGCGTCATGAGTGTCCCGTCTCCCTCTTCCTACTCAACGAGCAAAACTTATACCGCTCGCATGGCACACGAAGCATGCCCGCTCAGCCGACACTGAGATCCTCGGTATAAATCCTGATGTGAATCGACACCAAACCGTGAGTTTGCCGTCTAAAGCCAGAGATAACGATGGCCAATCGGACGGGTCAACGATGCAATTTTATTGTTCCCTTACCGACCCCAATATTAAACCTAAAAAACTCCGGAAATTCTGAGTTCAAGGACTCGTATTGAAAGCCAAGAAAGCGCGGCCGCGGGGCCGCGGCCACCCATTTCTCTGGAAGCACTTAGGCGAAGTAACACCACCATGGCAACGAGGTTACACAAGCGAAACACTAAGAGTTACCAGCAAAAACAGAGGCATGTATTGATGAGCTATAATCTACTCGAATGCTCAAGACCCTGCGCGTGGTGTTTTTTGATAATTTTTTATTTTAATTAAGGACTCAACTCACACGTTTGATGTGCCGAAAGGTCATTATTTTGGCGTCTTCTTTTAATCGGCGAGCTCGCCGTAAAATCGAGCGAATCAATTCCGCTCTGGTCATATCGTATTCAAAAGCCGTTTCTCTCAACCACCGCTCAAGCTCAAGGCTCAAAGACACGTCGACTCGTGTTTGATTCGGAAACAAAGACGGACCACAACCGCGATCATGCCCAGTCTCGATAAAATCATCGAGCATCACACCCGAACCCATAAAAACCTCTTCAAGATACATCACAAGAACCCTCCAGTTTGATCTGTTGATACGCATACACGCTCAAAGCGCTTCGATCGTGATTTGAAACCGTGTGTGTTGTGCATAAAAAGCGGCTTTCACTACGATACAAAGCCCCGATTAATCGTGGCATATATCGTTTGATCCAAACCTGCTGCTGGCTGCGATTAGGAAGTAAACCATCGACGCTATCGAGAACGATCAGACCAGCCACTTGGAGCCGAAGAAACGCGAGCGCAAGGTTATATGCCTGTTGCGAAGAGCGCGGCATATACCCCCAAAAATGGTCTCTAAAACCTGTTACTTTTGCCAATTGAACAGAGAAGAAATTCTGGTCAGCATCGAGCCAAAAAACAGGTTCACGAACTGAGAGAATCTGTTCTGACCAAGCGCAGCAAGTAGCTGTTTTTCCAGAGCCTGATCGCCCACTCAACACGGTCAATCGCCCCGGTGTTAATTCGCTCAATGGGCGCATGATAAAGAGCCCCATTCGAGTGTGCGCAGATCAAAGGCCTCAGCGAGGTGTTCGGGTTGTAAATCAGCGCAAGCGGCTAGATCGGCAATACTTCGAGCGACCTTCAGCACCCGGGTAATTACACGGGGTGACAAACCGAGTTGATCACTGCTTCGCCTCAGCAGGTTTAATGTTCCTCTTGTCGCACGCACAGTCGCGACAACTGCACTGCTTAATTCACCGTTAATACAGCCCTGACGAGCAACCGCGAAAGCTCGTGCTTTGCTGATGCGGGCGCGCACGGCTTCTGTGCGATCAAATGGATCGTTTGAATCCGATAAAACGTCATTCGCGCTCGGTCGGTCCATACGAACCTGAAGATCAATCCGGTCAAGCATGGGACCGCTAATCTTTGACTGGTAACGAGCAACTTGACTGGGCGCACAGCTACATCCTTTGACAGAGGAGCCATAGTGCCCGCAGGGACATGGGTTTGATGCGGCGATGACCAGTACATTGGCTGGAAAAGTCACGCGACACCCCGCCCTCGTCATAGTCAATTTTCGATCTTCGAGTGGCTGCCTCAAACACTCAAGTGCCGAGCGAGGAAACTCTGATAATTCATCCAAAAATAAAATCCCGCCATGAGCGATCGTTACCTCGCCAGGCTTGATTGGATTCCCCCCTCCAACCAATCCGGCTGAACTGATCGAGTGATGAGGAGCTCGAAAGGGCCGCTGCGGCAACGACCCACCCAAGCAGCCCTCCACCACCGACCGAACACGTAAAACATCAAGCAACTCACCCCCCTGAAGCGGCGGCAGTAATGTCGGCAACACTCGAGCGAGCAGCGTTTTTCCCGTACCGGGCGGCCCAGTCAGAAGAAGGTTGTGTCCGCCAGCTAGGGCGATTTCAGCCGCCCGCTTTGCTTGGGGCTGACCTCGAATTTCAGACCAATCGCGCGCCGGATTAGCCGGCTCATCATACGCTTCGGTTGGCGCAATGATTGGAGTATCGCCTGTTTGTAACCAATGACAGGTGGTCTTTAAGTCAGTACAGGCAATGACCTCAATACCCGGGACCAAAGCGGCTTCAGATGCATTATCAGCGGGTACAATGCAGTACGTTGCACCGTTTGCTTTAGCCGCTTCAACTATGGGTAAAACTCCGCGCACCGAGCGCAGGCGACCATCAAGTGACAACTCGCCTAAGAAAATCGATGCATCGAGACGCTGAGCGTCAAAATTTTGTTCTTCAGCTAAACAGGCAACCGCTAAGGCGAGATCAAGCGCACTTCCCTCTTTACGGAGTTCTGCAGGCGCCAAGTTTAAGACAATTCGCTTTCTTGGCCATTCTAAACCGGATGAACGAACCGCTTGTTCAACGCGAACACGCGCTTCTTTGAGTGCAGTGCCAGCAAGTCCGACCAGATCAAAATAAGGTATACCCGGACGCAAATTCGCCTCGACGCAAACCAATTGTCCTTCAACACCAACCACCACTCCCGTTCGAACAAAACGAGTCATCACACCCCCCTTGATAAAGGGAATGATTGCACTGGCTATACCAGTAATTAAATGAAAGATTTTCAATTTGTTACAGGCTTCTCACTGTCAAGTGAGACACTAAGAGCGCGACAATCCGATCGCCTGGGCATGCAAGGCATCTTGACCGTCTTCTTTGTAAAAAGGAGCATATCGCTGGGTCAGCGTTTGCACATCAAACGGCAAAGACCGAGTACGAACAAAGGTAAAATTCGCATCGATCCCGATTAAGTCACCTTCGGCGAGAGGTTCCCAAATATCTTCCGTTGAAATCGTCTCACTGGCGATCAACACATGATTAACCTCATGAGCTCGCAGTGGATGCATACAGGGTAACTCTTCACCATCACGCCATCGCGAACATTCATTCATTTTTTCACAATAACGCTTTTGCGTAGAGAAAAACAGACCACGACCAAGCCGATTAGCAATCATTGAGCGACCATCTGTAGCCAGAAAATTGATCAGCGGGGGCGGTGCATCCACTGCCTCGGTCAAGGCACACAAAATAGCGATGGTCGCTGCCATCGCATCAAAGGCTACAATCCCAGGGGCATGGTCATTTGGCTCAATCCCGCGCAGCCCCAACTGAGACATAAAAAGATAAAAGCATCGCTCTGAATCAGTTTCCCCCTCAATAAGCGGATGAAACTGACGATCAATTTTATCCATCAATCGATCATGATAGACGCTCAAGTCGCGCAAGGTCCCATTATGAGCAAAAACCCAACGCCCCAACGAAAACGGGTGCGTGTTCCTCAATCCGTTACCGCCAACCGTACCTAGGCGAACATGAGCAACCACCGCCTGACTGCGAACAAAGCGAGCAAGATTCGCAAAATCACCATCACCAATCGCCTTACTCAGGCCGCGTCTTAGGATGGGTGATGACCCTTCATAAAAACCGATGCCCCAACCATCAGGATTGCTTTCGCTTTGCTGGGCTAACGCATTTTCTGCGAGGACAAGACTGTGGTGAACGCCGATGTTAACCGCACTTCGAAAACCAAAAAGTCGGCACATATCAATGACTCACCACATACCAAAAGGCGCCAATAAATAAGGTAATACCTAGAAACGCCACAGCTACCCATAAACCAAAGTGATTCTCGGTGTCGACCTCATCATCAACACCCCAACGCTGCTCGAGCGAGCGACTCTTTAAGATATGAGTTAAAGTGACTTCACCCGATACCGAATCACCATCCGATGGCGGTTCCGCGCCGGTGTGCTCAGCCAGTCGATACATCAAATGCCGTAGATAAAAGTCGCTTTGCGGAACCCGACATAACAACCCAAAGGCAGCGTGAAAGAGTTCATCACTTGAACCCCAATCCTGAACCGTCTTGGACGACGGTACCGAGTGGTCACCGCCACCTTGCTCAGAACCCGAGATAATCCCGCGTTCACGTTCCCAACGCACAACAAGACCGCCAAAGGTAAATTCTTGGCGCATGATCTGTCCTTGACGGTCCACCCAAGACACCACATCCGTCGTGTTCTCACCGCGATGCCAAATTCGCCGCAAACCATCACCTCGGAAGGTCGAATCACCCACGAACACACGTTTGAGGCTCCCTGCGACGCGAAACAAAGTCGCTTCATCACCAGCAAGCAGCAGTTTGCCAACTTGACTAATCAGCTTTCGATACCCCCTCGTGATCGACCGAACGGATAACTATAGGCTACGCCGACTGCACCAGATCTCAAAAAACATGGTCGAAGGTGCTGCGCTTAAACCAAACACGCGTCTGAGAATTTATCGAGTAGGTTGTGAATTGAGGTGAGTTCTAGCCCAGTCAACCCAAAGACTTAACCTGCTCCGCCAATGGCCATCGAGCGAACACGTAAAGTCGGACAGGCGGATTTACGATCCCAAATCAAGTCATTCCCCACCGCATCAATCCCACCAAACAACTCATCGAAGTTGGCTGACACTGTGAATTCGGCGATCGGCTCAGCCAGCTGACCCGCTCGAATCATGCGACCAAAGGCGCCGCGACTGAAATCGCCGGTCAATGAATTAAAACCGAACCCAATCGTACCCTCAACGAAAATACCCTCATCAATATCGGCAATCAGTTGGTCAGGGGTTTGCTCTCCCGGCGCCATATACAAGTTGGTTGTTCCTTCACCTGGCTGGCTAGCCATTGGACGTGATGCGCTTGCGGTCGGTTCAATACCTGTTCGATTAGCACCATATTGAGCCGCTAAAAACATCATCAGTTCCCCCTCTTTGACCAGCACATTACGTCGCCGAGACCGTCCCTCGCCATCA
Source organism: uncultured Candidatus Hydrogenedens sp. (assembly GCA_902574205.1). GTDB lineage: Bacteria > Myxococcota > UBA4151 > UBA4151 > UBA4151 > CACGMS01. The sequence continues at coordinate 5,659 of CACGMS010000023.1, forward strand.
ACGGAAGACGACCCCAACAAACCAGGTAACAAAGGGTCATCGATCAGGGTCACTGCTGAACTAGCAATCGCTGTCCTCAAACGATCCGCGAGGTACGTCCGTTGGCGCCAAATCGATGTGGCGGTCGTGCAACCGACCAATAGACCAATAAGAGCAGGCGCTGCTTCTCGACTAAAAACGACAGGATAGCGCCCAGTTGCGGGCTTGAGCGCGCCCAGGCGCGAAAGTGCTCGCCGAGCTGCCTCTTCACCCACCTCATTCGCTGTCTTTAAATCGGCTAGACGGCGAGCGGTTGACCAAAAATAACCGTTTCGCTTTTTACCTTCTTCATCATTGCAGATGGCATCGGCAACCAAACTTTGCCAACCGCCCGTGACAGCACGCCGAAGACCGTTGGATGCAGCCGTTACCGAAGTGGAATAAGCCGCACCAAAGCTCGCGCCGTCAGTTGCACTTATCCGTTCATCAAAACCACGTACAGACCGCTCGGCGTCCAGCGCTCTTTGCAGGCGCTCTGGCGCTTCTTCAGTCACCGTAGCCGGATCAAAAATTCCCATGTCTTGCACCTGACCATCAAGCGCCTTGGGGGGAGCTAAAGTGTGGTGCTCGTCCGGATCAACATGAGGGGCAGCATCGATCAAATCTCGCATCAACTGGTCGAGAACCGGCGCACGCAAATCACTACTCGAGCCACTTACGACCCGTCCATCAACAAATAACCGTAAGCCAATGCCCTGGTTACCAGCTTCTTCAAGTTTATCGAGCGACTCACCCCGATAAACGCACGAAAATTCTTGTCCTGAACTCAAACTCACTTCGGCATCGTCGGCGCCGAGTTGTAACGCTCGATTCACAACCGACTCGGCTTGATTCATCAGTTCCTGTTCACGCACTTCGGGGTTCATAGGTTGCTCCCACCGATGGTCATTTTCGAGACACGAATACTTGGCATGCCAACGCCAACAGGAACACTTTGACCATCCTTACCACAGGTCCATCGACCATCGGATAAGGCAAAGTCATTCGCGACCATATCCACCTTACCCAAAGCGTCAGGCCCATTACCAATCAGATTCACATCCTTAAGCGGTGCTGTTATCTTCCCATCCTCGATCAAATAGGCTTCTGTGGTCGAAAAGACGAAGTCACCGTTGCTGATATTGACCTGACCACCACTGAACGACACGCAGTAGATCCCCTTGCTCACTGAACGCACCAACTCATCGTGAGTGCTTTCGCCATTGAGAAGATAAGTGTTCGACATTCGGGGCATGGGCAGATGCCGGAAGCTTTCTCGCCTCCCGCTTCCTGATTGCGCAGCGTAATGAGCAGCTGAAATTGAATCATGCATATAGTCGGCAAGCTGACCTTGATCAATCAGCACCCTTTTGGTCGGTTCATTGCCTTCATCATCCACGTTAATCGCTCCGCGGTCGCCGACAACTGTAGGATCATCAATAACGGTGCATAACTCTGATGCCACGGGCTTACCTATACGCCCGGTGTAAGTACTTGTTCCCTTGCGATTGAAATCCGCCTCAAGACCGTGCCCAACCGCTTCATGGAGTAAAATTCCGGAATCACCGGCTTTGAGTACGACCGGGTATTCACCGGCAGGTGCAGCCACCGCATCAAGCAACGTGAGTGCTGTTTTTACCGCTCGCTCCGCATGGAGTTCAGGGCTGACTTCATCAAAGTATTCAATTCCTTTTCTGCCTCCACCACTTTCCATCGCTCGTTGTTGCTGCTGCCCGTCGTCCACCACAACCTGGATCGAAAAGCGCAACATCGGCTGATGATCCTCCACGCGCAAACCGTCAGCACGAACCACACGTATTTGTCGCGTCGATTCCGCCACCATGACCTCTACTTGCGTCACTCGAGGGTCAGCTGCTCGAGCCGCAGCATCAGCTCGGCGCACCAAATCCATGCGCTCTGCAAAGCTGCGATCAACCAAAGGCATTTGCGCTGAGTAACGATCGTAGGTCAGTTTTTTCGGCTCAACATCTTGGGCGTGAACCTGAGGATCTTGATCGGCAATACACGCAGCCGTACGACAAGCACGCCGAATCGATTCTTCGGTAAGTTCTTCGGTGTACGCAAAGCCGCTCGCATCGCCACGCAAAACTCGAACACCCACACCTTTATCAATGTGACGACTAAGCTGGCGAACTTTGCCCCCTTCAAAGACCAAAGAAAATGCGCTTGTTGCTTCAAAGAACAAATCTGCGTCATCACCGCCACGACTCAACGCCACGCTAAGCAAGCGCTGGGCGGTCGCATCATCAATCAAAAATGGATCTGTCATCAAAACAGTACCTTTCTAGTTGCAACCATTGTTCTTTCGTCACGCTTCGGACTAACAAACAAAACGCAGAGATAGCTGCAAGTTGGGAACACGATGCCGCAGCAAAGGCAAGGCGACAAGCGGGGCTATGTCTTAGTATGCGAAGGACCGTCGTGCGGGAAGATTCACGCGGGGGCATTACCCGGTTCAGCGCAAACGCTCGTGAGCGACTGTTCCTGGCGGACAGGCCCTTGCTTGGGCATGTGTCCAGTCGGCCCAAACGCAATTGTTCGCAAAGAGCCTATTGGCGATCGAACCGCAAACCAATCGATCAAACCATCAGATTCGATCTTATGCGGAATCGCTGATGCTGAAGATTTGATTCGCTTGGTGGAGCAAAGCCTTTCAGCCGATTCGCCCCCGCGCCTACTCAAAGGACAAGCAACTCCTGATCAATTCAGTCGCTAAGCGACAAACCCGAGCTCGGTATGATCAGCAACCGGAACCCACCTACGAACACGAACCCGACGCTTGACTCGAGCGGCTAAGGGCAAGGGCTCAGGCTGACCGTCTAAACTCTGCAAGTGAGCCAACAGCGCCTCATAGCTTTCGTCCTCACAAGCATCAAAGTGTCGACCGACCAGGCGCAAGTCAGCGGCGAACTGGCCACAGTTTTCATATCGGTCTTCCGGGTCTCGACTCAGAGCCTTATCGATGATTTTTACAACTGCCTGAGGCAAGCCCACCGTAACTTCGGTAATACTGGGTAAATCAGTGTACAAAATTCGGCCAAGCGTGCGTGCTGGCGTGGTATCAGCCAACAAGCGTCGACAGGCTAATAACTCGAACAATACAACCGCTAAGCTAAACTGGTCAGCGCGATGGTCAATGCGCTCCGCTGAAGCTTGCTGAGGACCCATATAAGCCAATTTGCCACACAGGCTTCCATTCGCCGTGATGCGCTGATTACAATCCGCTCGAGCCACACCAAAATCACCAAGGTGGGCTTGCCCATGCTCATTGAGCAAAATATTATCTGGGCTGATGTCGCGATGAACTAAATTCAGGGGCTTACCTTCCGCATCCGTCGCTTGATGCGCATGATAAAGCGCTTCAGCCACCTCTGCGACCAACCGCAAACACAACCCAAGCGGAAGCGTCGTTCCTGCGCCGTACGCTTTTTCTGCAAGCTGACGCAGACTCAAACCATCCACATAATCCAACACAATGAACGGTGTTTGATCAATATAACCATGCTCAAGTTGACGAACGAGATGAGGGTGATTCAATAAACTGCCCAAGCGCGCCTCATCACGAAAGCACAAGCGAATCGAAGCGTCGTCATCAAGGTGAGATAAAATCCGCTTGATCGCTACCGCACGACCATCATCGCGCTCTGCAAGCCACACTTCAGCCATGCCGCCCGTCCCTAAGCGGCGTTTCAAGCGGTAGCGTCCAGCAAACCATTTGCGTTTCGTAATCGGGGCGATAAGTCGTTGGAATAGAGCGTTCATGATGGCCTCCTTATGAGCGTTGCTTCCTTGCTTCGCTCGTTTGGTGATTGGCCGTTGCTTCGATTCGTTCGGTGGTCATTCAAACCATTCGCTCAAGCGTTTAGGTCAGTGACTTTGCGGACTTGGGTTTCCCTCAAGGGTGCCGTTTCGCTGCAATCAGCCATGCTCCTCTCACCCCATCAATCGGTGCATCTAAAAAAATTGTTTAGACAAGCCTTGAAACAGACAAATGTCTTTATTACAAGACGCTCGTCTGGAGAAAACATGCGCGCCGGGACCATCCATTTAAGAAAAAGAATTCTTGCCTACGTAAAAAATCGAATTCTCGAAGGGCATTCGCCGACTATTCGCGAGGTTCAACAGGCTTTTGACTTCGCTGCAGTTGAAAGCGCTAGACAACACCTCAAAGCCTTAGTTGAATCCGGCGATCTTCATCAATTAAGTGGTCAAGCGAGAGGGTATTCGCTCCCCCATCACCGCAGTTTCAAAAGACGCGCCATTCCGATCCTAGGCTTTGTTCAAGCCGGTCAACTCACCACCGCCCTTGAAGATCCCGATGGGTTTTTAGAACTCCCTTTACGCCATTCCCAAGATGAGCATTTTTTACTTCGCGTGGAAGGCGAGAGCATGACCGGCGCCGGAATTCAGCCTGGAGATTTACTCTTAGTCAGGCGGGCTGCAGTGGCTCAAAATGGCGCTATTGTCGTCGCATTAGTCGAAGATGAAGCAACCGTAAAAAGAATCGAAATCACACCGAAAAGTATCAAACTAAAGCCAGAAAACCCCAAATTTGCAACAATAGAAGTTTCAAACAACTCTCTATCACTACTCGGAGTAGTCATCGAGGTCCATCGCTACCTTGAAGGCATACCCAGTCTCGATGGTTAGCTCCGCGCATCACCTTGAATTCTTACGTGCCGGGATCAAGAGCGCCAGCGCATTCAAGACACCCAAAACACTCAACCGACCTGCTTGGGCTGTTCCCTCTTTACTTGGTCGACTCAGCCTTATTACCGGTGATGGCAGCACAAGCGCAGCAGCCCAACTCATTGCCACTGCGCAACACCATAACGAACCTTGCGTATGGATCACCCGGCAAGGATACGAACCCTATATTCCCGACCTTGAAGCGACAGGCATTGCAATTGATGCTTTGGTGACCATCCGCCTAAGCACCCTACAACAAATCGCTCGAGTTGCAGACCTACTCGCTCGCAGCGGTGGCATAGGTATGATGATCATCGATGGACACGAAGATGCTCCGATAGGTTTACTCAAACGCCTCTCCAAACATGCTGCGTATCACCATATGGCCGTGGTTATACTCGCCCCCAAAACCGAGTACTCTCATGCGTTTTCGCTCATCGTCAAAGCACAGCCAACCCCTGCAGGAACTCAACACATCCAAGCGATCAAAGACCGAGTGAAAACAGTACCCTGGCAACACACTGAGTTCTACCATGCAGTGCCCGGTTGCCCTTAACATTAAAGGCAACAGCCTCAAGCCTTGGATCTGTCGATCATTAGCTCATGAGTTACATGCGCTTAGCCCACAGATCGCTTATTGGGATGAATTACCTCATACACTTTGGGTTGAAGCGTCTCAGGCTCCTACACAAAACTTATCAACACCTGAATTGGTTACTCGATTGATCAATCATCTCGATCAACTTGACTACGACAGTTCAGCCGTTTGGGGCTGCTCTCCTTATGCTGCTGCTTTACTGGCACAACGCGTCCCGAGCGGCCGCTTTATGATGATCAAACCCAACGAACAACACGGAACCGTGGATGCACTGCCGATTCACATCCTTGATTTAGGTTCCGAAGCAGAACAAAGCCTGAATCGATTAGGCATTCACTCGCTTAAAGACCTTAAAAAACTTCCGCGCTACGCCCTAGAATCGCGCTACGGAAAGGCGCTTAGAGTCCGCTTAAAAATGCTCTCCGGTCAACCGCCCAAATGGCAGGTTATCAAGCCACAAAAAATAACCACAAAATGCCTGATCATCGACGATGAAATTACCCATCTTGAGTCCCTACTCTTCTTAACAAAAAGCACGATAGAACACGGATTTTTAGAGTTAGCTAATCAAGGTTTAGCCTGCCACGAATTAATCCTGTCAGCACGCACCCAAAACACCAACATCCTTAAGTGGTCAGTCCACCCCTCCCGGTCGAGCTTAAGTGCACACTGGCTGATCGAATTGCTGCGCTTAAAACTTGAAAATACGACGCTTTGTTCGCCCATCAAAGAAGCCTGGGTCGAACTCAAAATTCAGCCTGCAACACATCAACAACTTCGCTTATTTAAGAGCAGCACACGCGACCCAAAACTCAGCGATGAGGCGCTGGATCGACTCCGGGCAGAATTTGGCGATAACCTCATCTTTACGGCACGTACTCAACCTCGTCATCACCCTAAAGATGCAGGTGTTTGGATTGCACACCGAGGGCGATGGCCTTGCGGTCGAAGTGTTGAGAAAAAAAAATCGTGGGTCCGCCGGTTTCTCCAAACCCCTCTACGTATCGCCCCTCCTCAACAGGGCTCACCGTGGTTTGTATGCGGTGAGCTCGCTATCGATATTGGCGGTCCTTATCCTATTGAGCAAGGCTGGTGGGATACGAAAACAAATGAAAATGAATACCTTATCCGGGTCCAAAGCGGCCGTGTACTCTGGGTACTCTGTGACCCGCAAACCAACCTATGGCGAGTCATCGGCTGGGTAGCATAATGACGAATTATGCTCCGCTCTGGTGCAAGAGCAATTTCTCTTTGCTTGAAGGCGCATCGCATCCCGAAGAACTCATCGAGCGAGCTTATCAGCTCGGTCTTCCTGCGCTTGCTCTTACCGATACGAACAGTGTTGCAGGTGCTCCTCGCGCAGCAGCTAAGGCTAGAACGTTAGGTATCCATCTCATTTATGGCGCTGAAATTACCGTCAAACACCAACGACGAATTAGCCTTCTTGCATACAACCGGCCTGGCTACGCCAACATCACCCGACTAATCAGCCGAATCCACGCGACACACCAACCACCGCACGCCACTATCAATGATCTATGCGAAGCTTCACAGGGTTGCTTTGGGCTCATTGGTGGAGATGATTCCTGGTTCGGCGCTCCGGAGTCAATTTGCGATCAAGAGATCGACGCACTCAAAGAAGCTTTTAATGGACATTTGTTGGTTCGAATCAGCAACCACCAACATCCCATCGAAACGCAACGCAAAGCCCTATTAATTGATCGATCGAAACGTTTTAATCTGCCTATTGTTGCCGCCAATGAACACCTTTATCATGATGCAAACCGACAACCACTCGCCGATGTCTTAAGCTGTATTCGAGCAAACTGTACACTTGATGAGGCTGGTTTTAATATTCGTCGAAACAGCCACCATGCGCTTGAGTCTTCCGCTGCCTTCAAGCAACGGTTTTTGGGGCACCCCGAATGGCTTGAGCAAAGCTTGGTCATTGCAAGCCGGTGCTCGTTCGATCTCTTTTCTTTACGCTACCGCTACCCGTGCGAGCGATTGCCTCAAGGTGTTCGCGGGATTGATCACCTCAAACAACTCGCACTGACTGGTGCACGCAAGCGCTATCACCACACGATTCCGTCAAAAGTTTATGATCAACTCACCAAAGAACTTAATCTGGTCGAAGAACTCGATTACACCGGTTATTTTCTGACGATGTGGGAAATCGTCCACTTTTGCCAAGAGCAAGGTATCCTTTGCCAGGGTCGTGGGTCCGCTGCAAATTCTACCTTGTGTTTCTGCTTGGAAATTACAGCGGTTGACCCGATGAAGCATCACCTTCTTTTCGAGCGATTTTTATCGAGAGAACGCAGCGAACCACCCGATATTGACCTCGATATTGCGCACGAAAGACGAGAAGAAGTCCTTCAATATGTCTATAAAAAGTACGGCAGAAGACATGCCGCTATGGTGTCCGTAAACATACGATATAGAATGAAATCAGCACTAAAAGATTCCGGAAAAGCATTTAAAATACCTAAAAAAACAATAAAAAATTTAGTTAAACTCTCCAATCGATCGACGCGGGAAATTCCCAACTCATGGCTTGAAACCCTGAATTTAGACGCTAACAACGCACGATACACTACCTGGTTGCGTACAGCAGAAAGTATGATCGATACCCCCCGTCATCGCTCCATCCACCCTGGCGGTTTTTTGCTCGGTCATGAGCCGATCGACTCTTTCGTTCCGATCATGCCCGCCCGCATGCCAGGACGGACGATGATCCAATGGGACAAAGACGATATTGAAACGCTAGGTCTGTTCAAAGTGGACCTCCTCGGGCTGGGTATGCTCAGTCAAATCCAGCGCTGTTTTGACTTAATTCGTCGTTATCCCCCTACCCATTCAAGTCTAAACCCAAACCTTAAAGACCACGATCTACTGGCTCACATCCCTGCCGATGATCAAGCGACATACACCATGCTGAGCAAAGGAGATTCTCTCGGGGTTTTTCAGGTCGAATCACGCGCTCAAATGAACATGCTACCACGCCTAAAGCCCCAATGTTTTTATGATCTTGTCGTCCAAATAGCGATTGTACGACCTGGTCCTATATCCGGTGAAATGGTGCATCCCTATCTACGCAGGCGAAACGGTTTGGAGCCTGTGGTTTATCCACACCCAACCCTAGAGCCCGTTCTCAGTCGCACGCTCGGCGTTCCCTTGTTCCAAGAACAAGTGATGCAAATCGCCATGGTGGTCGCCGATTACACACCCGGGGAAGCCGATCAATTAAGGCGAGATATGGCGGCTTGGAAACGCACTGGACAAATGCAAGCCCACCAAGAACGCCTCACACAAAGAATGAAAACGAAAGGGATCACCCCTGAATTTGCCGAGCGAGTCTATGAACAAATCAAAGGTTTTGGAGAGTACGGATTCCCAGAAAGTCACGCGACAAGCTTTGCGCTTATTAGCTACGCTACAGCTTATTTAAAACGCCATTTTAACGCTCATTTTTACGCCGCGCTGATCAATGCTCAGCCGATGGGTTTTTATAGTCTTTCAACCCTTGTTTATGGAGCACAAAGAGAAGGCGTTGATATTCGACCTGTCGATATCCGATACGCCAATTGGGAATGCAGTTTAGAACCTAACCACGATCGATTTGCCATCCGTATGGGCATTAAGACCATCAAAGGAATTGGTCCGCACCAACGCCAATTCCTCGACCCTCCTCCTCGACCTCAAAACCTAGAGACCCTCGCTCAGTACAGCAGGCGAACACAACTCAACCATACCACCCTTAAGGCGATGGCAGAGGCTGGTGCGCTTGACCTATTCGGGTCTCGTCGACAGGTCCTTTGGCAGCTTTTAGAGCCGGGTATTTCTCGTTTCGAGCCGCTTATCTTTGAAGACAATCAAACACCCAACATACTCGCTTCGCTAAGCGCTATGGAGCGAATCTCCTGGGATCAAAGAAGAACGGCACACAGCACACGCGGGCACCCTTTTGAGCTCCTTAGGGCGACATGCAACCAGCATGGTTTTACCCCTTCTTCTCGGCTCAAATTATGCGCCCATCAACAACGCGTCCGTTGTGTCGGGTTAGTGATTTGCCGACAACGACCAAGCACCGCATCAGGAGTCACCTTCGTCACTCTCGAAGACGAATCAGGCTTCATTAATCTCGTCATCTGGAAAGATACCGCCGAACGCTTTCAGGCGGTACTCAAGGGCGCTTCGGTCCTCGCAGCATCAGGCCGAGTCCAACGAGAACAGGAGATCATCCATCTCATTGTGCACCGTCTTTGGCTGCCCGAATGGAAAAACACCATCGAACCTGTTCCGAGTCACGATTATCGATGATCGACCTGAATGCTCCCAGCACCGGTGTCCGCTTTGCGCTCAAGCGCCAACACACTCAACCGGCCCGCTACATTCTGCGCCAACTCCAACATCGTTAGCGCAATATCACTTTGTGGATCGGCAAGGACCACCGGAGTCCCTTCATCGCCCTGATTCGATACCCGAGCGTCGATCGGTAATTGACCAATTAACGGAACCCCCAAACGCTTTGCTGCTTTCTCACCACCACCCTCACCAAACAAAGGAATAGGTACGCCACCGCCAGGAGGGGTAAAACCGGCCATATTTTCAATGACTCCTGCGACGGGTATTTTCAACGTATCAAACATCGTCTTGGCACGCAGTACATCGGCGACCGCCACATCTTGAGGCGTCGTGACAATGACCGCCGCGCCTACCGTCACCATCTGCGCAATACTCAAGGGGACGTCTCCCGTCCCCGGTGGTAAATCAACAACCAAATAATCGAGATCACCCCATCGGACATCAGCAAAAAATTGACGAAGTGCTTTGTTTAGCATCGGACCCCGCCAAACGAGAGCGGCTTCATCGTCAACGAACGAGCCCATTGAGATGACTTTCATGCCATGAGCCTGCATCGGAAGAATTTTCTTATCTGCACCCGCTTTGGGCTTTTCGTTGAGCCCCATCATCGTCGGGATCGACGGTCCATAAATATCAGCGTCAAGCAGCCCCACTCGAGCACCACTACGCACCAAACCAGCTGCCAAATTAACAGCCATGGTTGATTTACCCACGCCGCCCTTACCGGCGCCCACTGCGATGACATACCCAATCCCAGGGACAAGGCTTTGCTGCTGATGACTCTGCCCAGCCAGCTGAACACCCCATTCAATGTCGACCTGATCAGCACCTACCCTCGTCAGCGCTTGCTCAATATCATCTTGAATCTTGCCCTTCAAAGGACAGGCGGGCGTTGTTAAATCAATGACAACCTGTACCGCTGAGCCGCTCACGCTGATCTTACCAACCATATTGAGCGTTACCAGATCTTTACCGATCTCTGGATCATTGACGGTTTGAAGCGCCTGACGAACGATCGTTTCATTCAAAGACATCAACAACCCTTTCGGAGCGTGTGCGACGGCTCTTAGAGCAGGCGGCCGAACGCCGCAACAAGGACCGCGCATCTTGTTCATTGATTACTGCGCCTAAAGACAACGAACTCGCTTCTATTTTGTTGCAGCTCGCGCGCGGGCGCTCTCGCGTGCGCTCGTGCGTGCGCGAAAGCTCTTGACCTTTAGCCCGCTTGGTTTAGAAGGTCAGATCAGATCCTGGAGAGCATGATGAGCGACGAGATCATCGAGCCCGAAAACGAAAACGAAGAAAACCTCGAAACAACCGAAGGCAGCGGGGGAAACCCAAACGCACCCGAGAGTACTGGTAACGGCGATGGCGGCGACATGGGCCGCGTTAGTATGGTCACCATCGAAGATGAGATGCGTAAATCGTATCTTGAATATTCGATGTCCGTTATCGTGGGTCGAGCCCTTCCGGATATCCGTGATGGTCTCAAGCCGGTTCATCGTCGAGTGCTTTATGCGATGCAGGACCTGAGTAACACCTGGAACAGGCCTTACAAAAAGTCTGCGCGTGTCGTGGGTGACGTCATCGGTAAATACCACCCACATGGCGATTCAGCGGTTTACGACACCCTCGTTCGTATGGCTCAAAGCTTCTCACTGCGTTATCTTCTTGTCGATGGGCAAGGGAACTTTGGTTCGGTCGACGGCGACTCCGCCGCCGCTATGCGTTACACTGAGGCACGCATGACCAAACTTGCTAGTTATCTAATGTCCGACATCGAAAAGGAAACGGTCGACTTTGGACCCAACTATGATGAAAGCTTACAAGAACCTCTCGTTCTTCCTGCTCGCTTTCCTAACCTCTTAGTCAACGGCTCTGAAGGTATCGCTGTGGGTATGGCAACGCGTATCCCGCCGCACAACATGACCGAAGTTATCAATGCCACCTTGCACCGGATCGATCATCCACAGTGTAGCATCGATGAATTGATCGCTCACGTTCCCGCGCCGGACTTCCCTACCGGCGGCATTCTATGCAGCGCTTCGGGTGCTCAACAAGCCTATCGAACCGGTCGCGGAATCGTCCATGTGCGCGCTCGCGCCGACTTTGAACCCATGCCGAACGACCGCTGGCGTATTGTCATCGATGAGCTGCCCTATCAGGTCAATAAAGCTCGTGAAATCGAGCGCATTGCCGGACTAGTGAAAGACAAAAAACTTTTAGGGATTTCTGATCTTCGCGACGAGAGCGACCGTAAAGGCATGCGCTTGGTCATCGAACTCAAGAGGGATGCCATCAAGGAAGTCGTCTTGAATGCCTTGTTCAAGCAAACACGACTGCAAAGCAGTTTTGGTATGACCTTGCTTGGAATCGATCAGAACCGACCAAAAATCTGTACGCTAGCTGATCTTATCGATGCCTTCATCGCCCATCGTCGAGATGTGGTGAGTCGGCGCTGTCGATTCGAACTTAGAAAAGCCCGAGAGCGAGAGCACATCCTTGAAGGTTTTGTTATCGCTCTGGATAACATCGATGAAGTCATTGCACTGATTCGCGCTAGCCGTACCACGGAGGAGGCGAGCGCGGGTTTGCAGGATCGTTTTGCGCTGTCCCATCTCCAAGCCAAAGCGATTTTAGAAATGCGCCTCCAGCGTCTTACCGGCATGGAGCGCGAAAAGATCCTCGAAGAACTCGAACAGATCAGAGCAACGATCGAGCGCTTGCTTCAGATTCTTGGCGATGTGCGTGAGCTTCTCGCAGTCATCAAAGAAGATCTCACCGCGGTCCTCGCTGACTTTGGTGATGAGCGCCGAACTGAAATCCAAGAAATTTCGAAAGATTTCAATGCGGAAGACTTGATCCCTAATCACCCGATGGTGGTCACCGTCTCAGGTGCAGGCTACATCAAACGCACAGCGCTCGATACCTATCGAACCCAGCGACGGGGCGGTCGCGGCAAGACGGGTATGACCACCAAGGAAGAAGACGCAGTCGAACACTTGTTTGTCGCCAAAAACCATAGCCGATTGCTGGTCTTTACGACGCGGGGCGTCTGCTACCAAATGAAGGTGCACCAACTGCCGGAGTCTGGCGCAAACGCCAAGGGGCGACCCATCGTCAACCTACTTGAGCACATGGATCAAGAGGAGCAGATCTGCGCGATTCTTCCCGTACATAAATTCCTTGAAGACCGTTATCTGGTGACGGTGACCGAACGCGGTAGGATCAAGAAAACGCCATTGATGGCATATGCTCGACCACGCTCGGTTGGTCTAAAAGCGCTCGTAGTCGAAGAAGGTGATCGCCTGAAATTCGTTCGCCTGAGTCACGGAACCGATCATATTATTCTTGCGACTGCAAACGGTATGGCGGTTCGCTTTAAGGAAACCGATGTGCGATCGATGGGTCGAGGCTCGCGCGGTGTGCGCGGTATTTCTCTCAATGACGGCGACCAAGTGGTCGGCGCCGTCGTTGTCGATTCAGAGTCAACCGAAGACTTATTGAGCATTACGGTCAACGGCTACGGTAAGCGTACAGCGCTCAGTGAATATCGTATTCAACGACGGGCAGGCAAAGGTCTGATTACGATTCAATGCAGCAAACGTAATGGCGATCTTGTTGGTATCTTGGCGGCAAGTGATGACCGAGAATTGCTCATGGTGACATCGGCTGGAATCATTATGCGCACGCGCATGGAGCAAATCAGCCGTATCGGCCGAAACACTCAAGGTGTTCGATTGATTGATCTTAGCAAAGGTATCACGGTGGTTCGCGCTGTAGGCCTCAAGGATCTCGAAGAAGAACTCGAAGAGGCCCAGCACGAAGGACTCGATGAAGCGGGTGAAGAGGTCGATGAAGCCTCAATCGCTGCCGCTGAAGCCGCTGGATCAGATGACGACGATGCCAGCGAGTTGCCTCAAGACGCGAACGAAGACGAATAAATGATCACACCTTTCCAGCGCTAGAGATGACCTCTAAACGTCGATATTATCAACGTTTAATGCGTTCTCTTCGATAAAGTGACGACGAGGTTCGACCTGATCACCCATCAGCGTTGAGAAGACCTTATTCGCCTCTTCAATATCGGCAATCTGAACACGCAACAGCTTGCGTGCCTCGTAGTCCATGGTGGTTTCCCACAATTGATCAGGATTCATTTCACCGAGACCTTTATAGCGCTGAAGGCTAATCCCCTTACGAGCACCCTCAAGAAGTCCATCGAGGGCTTTGATGCCGCTTTCATAAACAGTCTCCTCGCCCTTTGGAGAAATACCCACGGCTGATTGGTCACTGGATTTGAGCAAGGACCAAAGCCGAGCCCCTTCGATCCAACTTTGATGGTGGCGCATGCCCGTATCAAGGACAGTATCCACAACCGCGCCGTTATGCCTGGTCGAAATTCGCAATTGCGTCTCGGTTCCCACTTGCTCACCCGGAATAAAATTCCCTTCTTCATCCACGCTCGGGTCGCCAAAAACTGGCACCTCATCAATAAAGCTCTCAACCGGACAAATCTCGGGAAAAAGGGTTTCAACTTGCTGACAAATCGCGCCCTGAAGCACGTCGAGCCCATCCACACTATCGAGCGCACCAGGAACACCCGCGCCCGCTCTAAGTGCAGACTCCACCACGCGAGCATCCCAGCGGCGACCCAAACGAGTGATGTTCAAGCGAAAACTTGAAAGACTGCGACAGGCTGACTTGAGCGCCTGATCCACAAGCTCGTTACCATCCGCTAACTTGAGCGCGTACCCCTCGCAACCCATGGTGGTAAGATACTCCTCAAGAGCATCATCATCATCGAGATAAGTTGAGCGTTTACCTTTGCTCACTTTATATAAAGGCGATTGAGCGAGATACAGATGCCCATGCTCAACCAAAGGCCTCATCTGCCTAAAGAAGAAAGTCAAAAGCAGTGTCGAGATATGACTACCGTCAACGTCAGCATCCGTCATGATGATGACTCGATGATAACGCAGTTTAGCCAAATCAAACTCGTCAGAACCAATACCGGTACCTAGCGCTGTGATTAGCGTTACGATCTCTTCGGAACCTAACATGCGATCGATACGCGCTTTCTCAACATTGAGAATCTTACCTTTGAGCGGCAAGATCGCTTGGCCGCGGCGATCACGTGCTGATTTTGCGGAACCACCCGCTGAATCCCCCTCAACGAGGAAGATTTCTGACTTAGCCGGATCTTTTTCCTGACAGTCAGCAAGCTTACCCGGAAGACTCATCGACTCCAAAGCGCCTTTACGCCTTGTTAGGTCGCGAGCTCTCCGTGCCGCCTCGCGGGCTCGACTCGCATCGATCGCTTTCATGATCACGCCTTTGGCAACCCGCGGGTTCTCGGCGAAGAACTCACCGAGCGCTTCGCCCAAAATGCTCTCGACCGCCGACTTTGCGTCCGAAGATACCAATTTTGATTTCGTCTGCGAGCTAAACTTTGGATCGGGCATCTTTACCGAAATCACAGCCGTCAATCCCTCGCGCACGTCCTCTCCGCTCAAGTCCGCTTTACCCCCTTTGGGCGCCAACGAATTCGCAGCAATGTACTTATTGACCGAGCGAGTCAACGCACCACGAAAGCCTGCCATGTGCGTGCCGCCATCTTTGTTAGCGATATTGTTGGTAAAGCAGTCGATCTGTTCACGGTACACATGCGTCCACTGCATCGCAATTTCAGCATGAATCGTGACGTCATTATCCTTAGAGTAATAATCGCCTTCGACATGGATCACATCAGGGTGAAGCGCTTCCTGGCTTTCATTGAGATGATGGACATACTCAATGATGCCACCTTCATAATGAAACTCAGCTTCTTTTTCAGTCCGGCGATCCACCAAATGGATCATCACCCCCTTATTCAAGAAGGCCTGCTCACGAAGTCGACCACCGAGCACCTCGAACTTGAAGTTGGTATCGGAGAAAATCTCGTGATCAGGCACAAACGAGATTTCAGTTCCCGTCACGTCAGGATCGCAATCACCAATACGCTCTAAAGGCGCCACCGGATCACCTTGCGAAAACTGCTGCCGCCAAACGCCGCCGTCACGCCAAACCGTGAGCGTCAAAATCTTACTCAGCGCATTCACCACCGACACGCCAACGCCGTGTAAGCCGCCAGATACTTTATACGAATTTTGGTCGAACTTACCACCTGCGTGCAGTTTAGTCATAATGACCTCAGCTGCGCTTACGCCCTGTTCGTGCATGGCGACTGGAATCCCGCGACCATCATCTTTAACACGACAGCTCCCGTCGAGTCCAAGCTCAACTTCAACACGTGAGGCATGACCTGCTAACGCTTCATCGACGGAATTATCGACCACCTCAAAACACATATGATGCAGACCGCTGCCGTCATCTGTATCCCCAATATACATGCCCGGGCGCTTACGAACCGCCTCGAGGCCCTCAAGGACTTTAATCGAATCTGCACCGTAACTGGCTTGCTCGTGTGTTTCCATCAAACCGCTCTCAAATCGATAAGCGCCGTGCTCTAGCGCGCACGCGCACGCGTGTAAAGGTGGAAAGGGGTTATTTTTGTCGAAAACAGACGATTATTGAGCTTTTTTTGCCTGCGTTTGATCAGGCTTCCAAGCACCTGGTATCAAGTGTCCCATTCGATCACGTTTGACCTCAAGATAACCCTGCGCCAAACCGTCAACATCACAAAGCAGTGGTTCATGGCTAGCGATGGGGATCCCCGCATCGTTCAAACCGTTAATCTTACTCGGATTGTTGGTCAGTAAGCGCACTGACTTGACGCCCAGATCCTGCAGAATTCTTCCTGCGAGCTTATAGCATCTCAAATCATCGGGTAAGCCGAGCAAACGATTGGCATCAACGGTATCGATACCCTGATTCTGCAAGGCATAGGCGCGGATTTTGTTCGCTAATCCAATACCGCGCCCCTCTTGACGTAAATAAATCACCACACCGTCTTCACGGCCAATTCGCGCTAACGCGGTCTCGAGCTGCTGACGACAATCGCACCTCAAGCTTCCCATAATTTCCGAGGTCAAACACTCGGAGTGAATACGGCAAAGCACCTCCGAGCGTCCCGACACATCGCCAGATACCGCCGCAACATGCTCTTTTCCCTGGTGATCAGTAAAAACATGGAGATGCATTGTCCCATAACGAGTCGGCATCTCTGCTACCGCTGGCATCAATTCTCGTTGATCGTCGGTCATCACTTACATCCCAAAGGCGCCAAGCGTGTTGCACACACCAAGGGTAGAAGCAAATGAAAGCCGCTAAAAAACACGGCCGACCACGAATCGATGCACCTGCTCAGCGCCCAAAGCTGACTCGGCGCACTGAAGGGTCGTTCCTGTGGTCATGACATCATCCACAAGAATTAAGCGATCATTCTCGTCAACCGAACGACAAAGCATAAAGGCGTCTGCTGTTAACTCCCGCCTACGCTCACCGTCTAAAGCAGCCTGGCGACGGTGGTGGCGGCGACGCTTGAGCGCGTGGACAACTCGCCCACCAAACCGGCGCACAAGCAATTCAGCGATACAGGTCGTTTGGCACCCCCTGCGCCGAAGGCGACGATGCCAAGGCGTTGGAACAGGAATATAAACGGCATCTCGAGGCATTGAAAAGTTAGTATCAAGCAACATCGAATAAATCGCAGGCTCAAGCGGTTGCTTTGCCCGCACCAATAAAGTTTCAAGGGCGCCTTCATACCGATAAAGTACGGTTGTTTTTGGTAACGACACTTGTGGTTCTACACGCCGAACAGAGACCCAACACCCCTTACAAATCCAAAAGTTCTGGTCGGCCTGCGCTTCATCACAATGCCAGCAAACCCCCTTAGGAATCAGCGCATCAATCACGCTCGCTCCAAAAGTGATTTACCCGTCATTTCAGAAGGTTGAGGAACACCCATATAGTCTAGGATGGTCGGCGCTAAATCACATAAGGACCCTGATTTGACACCAGCCGCGCCCATACCAATCAGAAGAATCGGCACAGGTCCTGTGGTGTGTTGCGTATGCGGTTTCCCGTCCGCCGTTCGCATTTGCTCAATATTCCCATGATCTGCACAAACCAAAACACCGTAGCCCTTGTCGATAGCAAGCGGCAGAACACGTCCCAAGCACCCATCGACTGCCTCAAGCGCCTGGACCGCTGCGTCAAGATTTCCCGTATGGCCAACCATGTCCGGATTGGCGTAATTACACACAATTAAATCGTACTTTTGAGCATCCAACGCCTGAACCAAATGATCGGTCACCTCCGGCGCGCTCATTTCCGGTTTTTGATCGTAGGTCGCTACCTCGCGAGGGCTTTCGACTAGCACCCGATCCTCACCAGCGAAAACCGCCTCGCTACCGCCATTGAGAAAATAAGTGACATGCGCATATTTTTCAGTCTCTGCGATGCGTAATTGTAACAGCTCATGCTCAGCGATCACCTGGCCAATAGTTGAGTTGGGAATTTTGGGCTCAAACAAGACATCTAAATCCAAATCTTGACGATATTTAACCATACTCAAACACGAGGAAAGCTTCGGTATTTCACGCTGAAAACAGCCATCCTCTTCAGGCTTCGTAAGGGCTGCTGCAAATTGCCGAACACGGTCAGCACGAAAGTTCAAAAACCAAACCGCATCGCCATCAACAATCGGTGTCGAAGACACGACGACAGGCTCAACGAATTCGTCTGTTTGACCTTGTGCATAGGCATCCGCAATTGCGTCGCGATAAGACGCTACTTGGACGCCTTTGCCTTCGACGATCACCCGCCATGCTTTGTGAACTCGATCCCATCGGCGGTCCCGATCCATTGCAAAATAACGACCACCAAGCGTCGCCAGATAAGCGCCGTCCACCAAAACTTGATCAAGCTCATCCAAAAAACCGAGCGCTGAATCGGATGCGGTGTCGCGGCCATCTGTTAGCGCATGAAAAGCAATACGCTGAACGCCGAGACTTTTTGCGGCGAGTACAGCGGCTTTAAGGTGCATCATCGCGCTGTGTACGCCGCCGTCACTGACTAACCCAATAAGATGTAAACAGTTCGAAGAATCAAGCTTTTGCGCCATTTTTACGAGCGCTGGGTGTTGGGTCAAGCTGCCATTC
>CACGMS010000024.1 GCA_902574205.1 uncultured Candidatus Hydrogenedens sp.
CATACAGTTGGGCAAAAGAAGCAGGTTATCAAGAGCACCAAATCTACCCGACGGGTATGCCCGTCTCAGCCGGGTTTTTGCTCGAAGAGACCCGGCGCCATATGGGTCCATTCTTTGGTGCAACGCTGCTCGTTATTTGTCTCTTACTTGTGCTGATGCTTCGCTCATTCAAAGCGGTCGTTTATTGCCTCTTGGTGGCTCTGCCTGCGGTGGTTTGGGCGGTCGGTTTCGGTGGTACTATCAATGGTCGGATCTCGATCGTGGCTGCCATGGCGCCGATGATCGTTTTGGTCTTATCGGTTGCCAATGTCGTGCATTTGGTCGGTCAATACCGTTTTGAGCGCTCTCGAAAAGATGCGCGAGAATCGCTGATCTCTGCCTTTCAAGAGGTCGGAATGGCGTGCTTTCTTACCAGCCTAACCACGCTAATTGGGTTTTCGAGTTTACGCTTTATTCCCCTCGTGACCGCCCAGGAGCTCGGTGTCGTTTGTGCCGTCGGTGTGGTTGCCTCATTCTTGCTCGCGTTTACCGTCGTCCCCATCCTCATTAGTTACTCCGACCTACCCGCCCAAGAAGCCAAACAGAGTAAAAAGACCTATGAAATTTTAAACTGGTGTCAACGCGTCGCTCGTTCAGCTCCCCGTCGTGTGATCGCAACCAGTCTAGCCCTAACCGCTTTAGCTGTAGTGGGTCTAAACGCTCTGATCATCGATACCAACTTAGATGCAAAGTTTTACGATGATCACCCCGTAGCCCTCGCCGCTAAATTCTTTAGCGAAAGACTGTCTGGCGGTCTCTCAGCCGAAGTCTTAATCGACACAGGTCGTTCCGGAGGTGCTCTCGAGCGCGATGCGTTCATTTCAGAGGTTGTATCCGATCAGCCACCACGTGAGCCGTCGCTTGATGAGGAGGACGAATTTGGTATCGAAGACGATGAGTTAGGGATTGAAGACGCATCGGACAAAGCCATCTCGCCCGTCTCAAAGCGAGAAAAGATTGACGCTATTGAAGGGGCTAAGGGCAACCGTTATCTTGAGCAGCTGGTGCTCGCAGCCGAAGAGCTCAAAGCGTTTCGAGATCCCACTATTCTCGATGGGAAACCTGTTGTGATCGGCGCCTTCTCTGTGGCGGACATCGCGCAACGCACACACCTAGCGATGGGTGGCGAAACCGCTCTGCCCTCGCGCGCCCAGTTCGCTGCTCAACTCGCACTGTTTGAGGACCAAGGCGGTGAAGGTTTAGGAAGCTTCGTCGACGAAGACCGTCGATACCTGCGCATGCAACTGCGCATGCCCAGTTTGGGCACCCGAAACTCCGTCGCCTTCATGAAAGCTGTCGAGCCGCAACTGCGCGAGCGCTTTCCTACGCCACCTGGCGGTATCAAAACCCAGATCAACGGGATCGATATTTTACTAAGTGACGTGATCGAAGCGCTTGGCATCCAACTCTACATCGGCTTTGCCTTTGCGGCCTTGGTGATCACGCTGGTCATGAGCCTGGTCTACAGTTCGTGGCGAGTCGGTTTAGCCTCAATGATGCCTAATATTTTACCGGTCATTTCGGGCATTGGTATTTTGGGACTGATCGGACTCAAAATCGATATTGATGCGCTGTTCATGGTCTCGATTGCGCTGGGTATTGCGGTTGATGACACGATCCACTTTTTGACGCGCTATAAACTCGAGCGAACAGCGGGTCTTGATAAAGACGAGGCGATTCGACTGTCCCTGCATGAGACGGGTGTGGGCATCGTCCGCACGTCGATTATTCTTGTGATGGGTTTCGGTGTCTTTTTGTTTAGCCCTTATCTCACCTTTAAGTACGTCGGCCTGATCCTTCCAACAACGATGCTGATGGCAGTCATCGCCGATATGCTGGTCATACCCGCTATGGTTTATTTGAATTGGATTCCAGTGGTCGCAGACGACTAGCGAAGAGCCTCAGATAGAGCCAATTCAAACCGTTGTTGGTCGGCCTCTCGTTGCCTTGCAGTGGCAGAGAATCGATGCATGAAGCGAATTTCTAGGTTGCGCACACCAAACTGGCACTCGAAACGACGTGGGACGATCCAAATATCCACCGAACGCTCGCCCCATGTCTGCTGACTTCTCTGCGCTAACGCACCAATCTTCTGTGCAAAGACCTCGACTGCAGCTGGGTGCTGCAACCGATAAACAAAGGTCAAACCACGCTGGCAAGCCGGATCAGCAAAGCGCTTAAAACTCAACGATCGGCAACTATTTCTGAATAATCATCACCCATGGCAATCGACTTAGTCTGATGCACATTGAAGGCATCGGGGTGCTCAAATACTCGCTCGAAATATCCAGAGTCCAAATCGGGCTTGTCCAGAATATCACCCAAGTAAAGCAGGTTCATCAAGCCACCTAAACCACCAGCAGCCAAGAAGGCGACCGGCCGGCTTGCGGTACCGTACATGGATTGAAAGCCAAGGCTCTCATAATCATCGTAGAGTCGCAAAATGGCACGACGGTCACTGATCTCAACCAAGCGCCAATGCCCCCAACCCAAGGTACTCACAATCGAAGCAAGAGCGTGCGCTCCAGCCTCACGAGAATAGACCAACGGCTTCATTAACGCATCCCATTCGGCTGAATTAAAAATGCCGCCAAAGGTATGAAAAGCGCAGCGATAGCCAGCATCGATTAACAAATGCTCTCCAGCCATTCGCATACCGGTGTGACTCATACGTCGAAGAAACTCATAACTGAGACGATTATAAAAGTGTGCAAAGTGCTGAGTCAGCATGACACCAAAACGTGGAATTAATCCTTCTTCATTACCCGTTAAGCCTAGCCCATGTACGGCTTCATCGACTCGCTCTTGACTGATCGCTGCCCAAGTTTCCGGCGCTCGATGAACCCGTCCGGAATTGCCCATCCCATAAGTGGTCATACATTCCGATGCTGCGCGTCCGACCAAGCTGATTCGACCTTGATCAGCGCCTACACTCATGCAGGCTTGAATAGCCGCTCGAAAGCCACTCGATGGTCGACCATGAGCCCAGGCACCGGCGCCCGCAGCATAGCCCGCATCAAAGCGACTCTGTGGCTTAGCAAATGGAGCACCTGCTGCCGCATCTAAACACTGGCCATAATGCGACACTGAAGTTGTGACCATACCACCATCAGCACTGACAGATGAGAGATCAATCAAACCAAAACCCAAGGCAGAAAACAACGCTTCAGCTTGCGCAAAGTCCGTGACGCCTAATCCCTTCAAGCATGCATAAACAGAGGCGGCAGCAGCGTCTTGAATGACCTCTTCCATCCCTAAGCCATCGACCAACAAAACCGTTTTCTGAAGCCAATAATTATAAAAATTACAATGATATACAAGGGGCTCACCCGCTAAACCACGGCGTCCTAAACCTAGGGTTTCTACAGGAAAGCGCATACCATCCATCAACCCTGCTCCACTTCATTCAGCGCCTGCCGTATTCGACGCTCAAGCATGGGATCAAGCGATTGATTTGGATTCATATGCTTGAGTTCGGGCATACCCAACTTCAAGACCACTCTAAGCAGCTTAAGCCGCCCAAGGTTTCCCGGAAAAATCTGATTCAACGAAGCCATTGAAATCCGAAGTGCAAGACAGACGACTTCATCGACCGAGAGAACCCTGTCAAGGGACATCAAGGCTCTCGCATGGGTTATTTCTGGAGCGATCCGCCGGGTTCGAGCGCCCATGCTTTATCGATACGTTGAAAGGTGCGACTGTAACGCGCCTTTCCCTCGATCACATCCAAAACAAGCTTTCCCTGCGCACGTCTCAAATTGAGTTTCGCCTCCGACGAAACCATGAGCCCGTCGTCACTACTCACTGAAACCAAGTGAAGCGGTCCGGGCGGCTCTGAAACCGTCGAATAGGTCGCTACGCGCAAACGACGTTTCGGTGCATCTTGTCGGTCACCAAAAAGAATGAGCGCATCGAGGGTGCCTCTCGGTGAGCTCTCTTCACCACCTTCAAGGTAGTTCACCAAAAATCCAATCACATAACCTTTACCTTCATCGTGCTGATCAATCTGCGCGTCAAACCGACTGAGCATAGGCCACATCGAAGCAGCTAAATGAAACCCATCAAAACGCTTAAAGGCGCCTATCAAGGGATTGACAATACCTTGAGCATAACGAGGCGCCGCAGCGGGCAATCCACGAGTCGGCGTTTGCCGCTTACTGACTTCGGCCTGGTCATGAGATGCTGGCACGTTACCTTGAGGGGAACACCCGAAGCTGATCGATAGACCCAAGGTCCAGAATATTCTCAAGGTGCGCCTCGCAACCAACCTCGGGCAATCGACGAGTCACCTGCTTCAACGAAACGTGCTGCACCGGTACCTTGAATCGCTACACCATCCAGTCCCGACATAAGAAACGAGTTATCCGGCCCCTCTAATCCTTGGGCGGTCATCGACGCATCGGTCGTCAAATCCAGGCCTTCATAATGCTCGTTGCTCAAAGCTGAACGATCAACAACAATGGCTTGATCAAGCGGATTGACCAACGCACTGACATTACTAAGACCAACCGAGCGGTTATCGAGCAAAAGAACACCGACTTGAGTCGCACGATCGCCCCCGTCAGTCAGATCATCATAAGCTATAGACGCTTCGGCGACTTCGGGAATCACCAATTCATCGACCGCAATCGAGCTGTTGTTGCCGATGGCAAGCAACGACGCTCCGCCTGCTCGAATCATCACCGGGTTGGTGACCGAAATCGTACCGCCATAGTTACGCTCTAACCAGATGCCAACGCTCGCGCTTTCTAGCCGGTCTCCAGCGATACTCACATCGCCCTTTACATCTAAAACACCCAACCCAACACGATGGGAGTCGGCATTCATTGCCACAACGCCATTATCCTTAAAGGTCAGATTGGCGGCTTGATCATTACCCTCACTGCCACCAACGGCAGCAAATCCCCAGTCACAATCATGGGCAGTGTTCGAGTTGAGATTCCATGTACCACCGCCCGCTGCGCGCAAGTAGAACCCAGAGCGCACAGCACCTGTCACCTGATTCTCGGTCAGTATGATGGTCGAAGTCGGTGCTTTAGCAGGACCAAGGTCGTAACCACGCCCACCAGGGCTCACCACACCGTTTTGACTCAGCGTAACTCCACTTCCTGGATATCTTAGCGCAACACCCACCCCATCGGGTTCAATCATGGCATTTTCACTGACCGACATGGTACCCGTGATGTGATCGATCACCATCCCACGAGCCACCCGCTCAATCGTATTTTTTAGCACCGACCATTGCCCCGTATCGTCACCTTCGACGGAGGCCGCAACCTGGCGAAGCCAAACCCCTGCGTCTCGTAAATCAGAAATTGTATTCCCAAGTATCTCGATACGATTGTCGGCACTCAACCGAGGATACCGAACAGCAATACCGATCTTGGCACCATCATCTCGCTGACGAGCGATCGCTTCATCCGGAAGACCACGCACGGTATTGTCCCTGATCACGACTTCGCCATGAAACGTGTCGACCATGCGTTCACGCGCATCGATGGTTGCACCAACCCCTTGAGGTTTACCCACGGCAACAACGACGTCAGCGTCCTCTCGCGTCGTCAAAAGGTTGTTATTGATGAGTACTTTAGCGTTGTCGACCGTTTGATGCACCTCGATCACTCCAGTACCTAGTTGCTCCATCCGTGACCCAGACACCTCAACACCTGCGATACCAGTGGTCGCTTTAATTCCCTGCGACCAGTGCGAGACCTCGACGCTGTGGGCGTGCAGTTCAATGCCTTCGTCTTCATCCGAGCGAATCTCAATACCCGGCTGACTGCGCTGCCCTGCCTCAGCTTTTGTCACCACCTGATTGAGCTTCAAGCTGCGCAAATTCGATGCCTTTAACCCCATCTCAAGTCGTAAACCGGCGAGGCGCATGTGCGCGTTGTCGCCGAAACCATTGACGTTCCAGCGGCCACCAACCTGGCCAAAAATAGTGCTCCCTGCAGAGCAGCGCCCCACAACGGTAACCAGTTTGGTAACTAAAGGTTGAGCCCCCACCGTAAAGCGCCCATCACCAAGCAGAATCAACCCCCCTCGCTCCTCGAGTTGTCGCAACGCCTCGCCGAGATCGCCCATCGGGTCCGCTTCACTTCCACTTCCCGAACCGCCCTCGGCGACATAAATCACCGCAGAGCCGGCGGCGACCGCCTCGGAAGCCCAAGGATGAGCCGTGTCGTAAGCCATCCCCTCTGGACACTTTCCCGACACGCCGCGGGACGGCACACAACGTCCAGAAACCAGGTCGTTGACCAAAGCGCCCTCGCACTCCGGGAGTTCAGGACCGCTCGGTCCTGCATCAAAAATAAGGTCTGGAGCATCTGCTTCACACTGGCACCCTACTGCCGCAAAGGTGATCATCAACAAAAATTGTCGCACCATCATTGTTCCTTTTTGTCATTTTCGATTTAAAGGCTGCCCAGAAGCTACACCAGTTATCCGAGGAGACCTTGCCATGTTCACTTGCACAACGCTCGCCATGCTGACCTTGATCGCCGCCCCGGCGCCAACCAAGATGCCTACACCCATCAACTACGGCAAGCCGTTCGCTGTGGTTAATCCCATACCCCTTCCAGAACTCCCTAAGTTAGCCCCAAAAAAGTTGGGAACGAAGGTACAAGTGATTGGTCCCGTTCACAAAGTGTGCACGAAAAAGGGCTGTTGGATGAGCCTCAAAGATGGCGATGCTCGCATGCGCATCGGGTTTAAGGATTACTCATTCTTCATGCCGACTGCCTTGGCGTCTGGAACCATCGTGGTGGTCAAAGGCGTTCTCGAAAGTGTTCAACTCAGCGAAGCGCAAATCGCTCACCTCGAAAAAGAAGGCGCTAAAGTCCCCAAGGGCGGCAAAGAGCTTAAGCTGGTAGCCGATGGCGCTTGGATTGAATTCACCAACCGCTAAGTAAAGTGATGAAGCGTTCCAGCCACCGCACACAAAACATACTGGGGGTCTTGCTCGGCTTGACCCTAGCGGTTTTTTTACTGGGCTTGCTCAGCACGGCTGCTGGTCTCGTTCGGGGTCAATGGCTGATGGCTTTAGGGAGTCTCGGGGTTACGGTCTTACTAGGTATTCTAGCCGGTATGATCCGTCTATGGATGAGAGCAGCCGCTATTGCTGGTCATCAAAATATCCTACGCCAAGACGGCGGTTTAGAGTTGAGCGAGGTCTTGGCTCAGGCTCAGCAAAAAAACGATGAAACTGGACGGAGTAACCTTGAACTATGGATCGAATCTCTTGCGCCCAAGAAGCAGCGAAAGCTCCTCGTCTCAAAGCTTGAAGACACGACGCTAGCTGCCGAGGCGCTGCGGATTGCGACAGGCATAGGTATGACCGCTTATGTTGCCCACAGAGCGGCGCGACAGGGCATTGTATCCATGGTCGCTGAGGCATTGCGCGAACAACACGCGAACCCTCATTGGGAACATGCTTTCGACTTCGATGAACTCTGCGAATTGGCACTCATGTGTGATGCGCAAAACGAAGAAGAACTCGCTGAAACCATGCGTTTGTTCTTAGCTGATACCAAACCTGAGCACCGAATCGATGTGATCGCGGCTACTTTACCTGAAGACCTTCTCGCTGGAAGTATTGTCGCCTACGCCGAAACGAATCAGTTGATCGAGCTGCTTGAGCGCAGCAAGATCAACTGAGTGAGCAAGGAAAAATCGTGGATAATCGAGCCCGTCATCAAGCGATTCTAATTACTGGTGCCAACGGTGAAATGGGCCATGGTCTGATCCATGCCCTAGCTGAGCAAAACGTCGACCTCGTTGCTGTAGACCTGCATCCCCTCGATCCAGCTTTGAGATCGAAAGTTCGAGCGCATCAAGCGGGTGATATCCTTGATACGCAACTCATGCAGCGCCTGGTCAGTCAATACGAAGTCACCACGATCTTTCACTTGGCAGCATTGCTCTCAACTCGAGCCGAGTTTAGCCCCGAGATCGCTCACCGCGTCAATGTGACCGGTACACTTGAATTGCTGCGCTTGGCGCACCAGCAAAGTACGTGGTCTGGCGTGCGAACCAAGTTTATCTTTCCATCATCGATCGCCGCTTACGGCGTTGGCGGAAAGAAAGACCGCCTCCAAGCGCTCAAAGAGCACGAATACACCGAGCCAACCACCATGTATGGCTGCAACAAAGTCTACTGCGAACACCTCGGTCGATACTTCGCTGAGTACTATCAGCAGCTCGCCGCCGAGCCCATTAAAGGCGGGGTCGACTTTCGCTGCATCCGTTTTCCGGGATTAATCTCAGCCGATACGGTGCCCAGCGGCGGGACCTCAGACTTTGGCCCTGAGATGATCCACGCTGCCGCGCAAGGACAGCCCTACGCCTGCTTTGTGCGCCCGGACACCACCATCCCGTTCATGGCGATGCCCGACGGCGTTCAAGCGCTTCTTGATCTGTACGCGGCGCCAGAAGAGGCGCTGTCGCAGCGCGTCTACAACATCAACGCTTTTTCATGTTCGGCGCAGGACTTCTGCGATGAGGTGCACAAATATTTTGAGCGGCCCCAGGTCAGCTTTATCCCTCACCTCAAACGTCAAGCGATCGTCGACTCGTGGCCTGCTGCGGTCAACGATGCACCGGCGCGCCGCGACTGGGGATTTTCACCCCAATACGACTTACAGAATGCCTTTAGCGACTATCTGGTCCCGCGCATCTCGGCTCGTTACACGAGCAGCTAACGTAATCGACCGCCTGCGCCGTCTAGATCTTCAACGAGTTTCTAGACTATCTCAATCCGGCCCAGACCTTTTAGGAACTCATCATGCGCTATCTAGCCTCAGTCTTTGCCTGTCTTACGTTCATCGCCTGTGGTCCACCAACGAGCGGTGGAGGCGGTGGAGGCGGCGGTGGCAACGTGCCAGAAACCATCGACACAGCGATGGACAGTTATAAAGACGCTTTTTGTACTGGTCTGACCAGTTGCAACGACACGGTACACATGTCACTATTTCGTCAGTTTTTCTTCGAAATCGGCGGAGATAGCTTCATGCACTCTTGGAGCAACAAAGAGTACTGTAAATCACTGCTGGGCAGTGAGGTAGTGAACGGCCTTAAAGCCACGATCGCCGCCGAGCGAGTGACCGTTGACTTATCTAAGGCACCTGCGTGCTTTGATTCAATGTCTCGATGTTCCTCATCGATTGCCGGGCAATCTACAGCGTGTCGTGAATTCATCGCGCCCAACCAACAACTCGGTGACCCTTGCGGCAATCCGTCCGAATGCACGACGAATGTCTGCTCTGCTGAGCCCGGTCAATGCGGCCAATGTGTTAATCCGGCAGCACTTGGCGAAGCGTGCAGCCAAGTTTTGGTCTGCGCAGAGGATGCTGAATGCGACCCAGAGAGTAGTGTTTGTGTAACAAAGACGCCAAAGTCCGCTACCGGACAACCTTGTGAATCGGATTTATCGAGCATTGAGGGGAACTGCGAAAATCCGATGGATTTATGTGTCGACAACGTCTGTACGACCTACACGCTGGCTCAAGCCGGCGAAGCCTGCGGTGATACGGGCGATAAACTCTGCGCCCTGGGGTCGATCTGCATTGATGATGTCTGCGTGAGTGAACCGGCTACGATCGGAACAACTTGCCAAGTTCCCGACGGCGAGGACGAGATGAAGCGCAGCGCACTTTGCCCCTTTGATGCTCGATGTGACACATTGACCTCAAACTGCGTCGCGCTCGCAGTTGCAGGTGAGGATTGCTTAGGCGACGCACAGTGCGCTCGCGGTAACTACTGCTCAAACCTTACGTGTGCACCAAAAGAGGCGATCGATTCAGACTGCGATAGCAGCTCAGAATGCGCTTCGGATACCTGTATCGACGGGATTTGCGTCGAACCCGTTGCGCTCACCTGCGAGTAGACTAGAGCGGGTGGCACGCACCACCACCGCCGCAGTCCTCCGAGCAGATCCAACTGTCTTGCTCACAAAAGCATGAACTCCCAGCACAACCACCGGCCGGAACAACGCAGCGTTGCCCTTCCGGACAGGCAAACTGAGAGCACCCACTTGGCGCAGGAACACCCTGACAAAAGCCTTCGATAGCCAAGCAGCGTCCGCCGCCGCAGTCGCGAGTACACCTCCATGTGTTGTCGCCAGCACAAGAGCACCGCGACGGTGCACAGGCATCACCGTTACAGGCAAACCCTTCGCCGCAATCGGCGTCGCTTTGACAACCCTGCGGGTTCTCACCTGGGCAACCACTTGGACCCGGCTCAAGGCACACGCCGCCACCACAATCGGGGGTGCATCGCCACTCGCCATTGACGCAATCGCAGCGACTCGGTCGGCAGCCACTGCGGTCACAAATTTGCTCGCCGGGGCATTCTTCATCCGACGTACATTGCGCGGGGTTATCACCCTCGCAAGCCACGCTCCCAGCGTCACCGGTGATGATCGTTGTCCCGCTATCGAAAGGTCCAATATCGCGATCGCTCGAGCCACTATCGACGGCGATGCTGCCGATATCCCGCTGCACCGAGGCATCCGATCTGACACCGGAGTCAAGCGAAGGTGGCTGGACCGGCTCGGCTGTACAGTTTGCCAGCGCCATTAACGCGACGAGGCAACGCATCCTCATTCGTCCACACACCATGACTCGCGACACGTTTGGTCTCGAGCACAATGTCGATCGCTCTGGCAACGGTCCATGCATCGCTCTAAGACCGGGTGACACTGCGCGCGTCCCGGACATTCATGATGCGTCTCACACCAGTTCGGTGGCGTGCATCGCCGATGGACACGGTGACAAATCAGCTCCTCGGGACAGTCACGATCGGTGCCGCATGAGTTTTGCGAATCATGACACCGACCGGTTGCCCGGTTGCACAGCTGCTGCGAGGGACAGTCTCGATCCGAGATGCAGGCGAAATCATCATCGCAAAGTCCGGTATCCGGGTTGCAGCCCATGCCCGCTGGGCAGGTACCACCCGGTCCACACCGCACGCCCTCTTCGGACAGACCACAAAACGGGAAATCTGCCGTGCGCCGGTTCTCCTTACACACCGTGCCCTCAGGACAGGTTTCATCCGACCGATCCATCTGACACTCGGCTAGACACAAACCAATGTGGGCGCATCGAGTCTGCTCAGGGCAATCCGCATCCGCTTCACAGGTTTCAACGCAGACACCGCTCTGAGTCGAGCACACCGCGCCTTCATGACAGTCTGCAGAGGACGCACATCCGTGGAAAAGCGGTCGACATTCACCGCTTCGGCAGACATCGCCTTCCGGGCAATCGTCATTATTTTCGCAATCGGGCGGATCCTCAGGCGGAACTTGGGTCGCGCCGGCATCGGCGGCGTCAGCGGTGTTGGTGGAACCAGCATCGGCAACGGGAACGCTAACCCCTGCATCATCAGCTAAACGCTGACTAGGATCTGCGTTCTCAATACCCGGCGTGTCAGGGTTCACACTGCACGCCGCCAACATCAGGACTAAAGCGAATGGTCGCATCAATTAGTGCTCCTCATGCCCTGAGTGTGCCAGGCTCAGCGAAATGCGCAATTACGGGTTGTCGACTTCTAATAAGCCATCAACTCTCGAACGGCGTCCAGCAAGTCGGCCTCGTTCAGCATGCGCGCATTTTCAAGGATCCGACTAAAGGCGACGGGCGCTTCTTTGGACGTGATGCGAGTGACCGGAGCATCAAGCCAATCAAACCCCTTTTGAGCGACAAACGCGGCGATTTCACCGGCATAGGTTCCAAACGGACTGTCCTCGCTTGCAACGATGACGCGGCCTGTTTTCTTGACCGTCTCGAGCACGGCTTCTTCGTCAAAGGGCTTGAGTGAACGCAGATCAAGCACTTCCACATCAATGCCCTCATCGATGAGTTTTTTCGCTGCACGCAGCGCAAAGTGGACCGGCGTGCCGTAGGTGATAATCGATACGTCTTTACCTTCACGGCGAACGCGCGCCTTGCCAAACGGAATGGCATAGTCGTCATCACAACTCGGTCCTTGAGCAAAGAGTTGGTTGTAGAGGAACTTCGGTTCCAAGAAGAAATTTAACCCACGGCTGCGCACGCATGTCCGCAGTAAGCCTGCCGCATCATCAGCAAAAGCAGGCATGACAATTCGAACGCCAGGAAGCGCTGAAAAGAGCCCTTCGACCGTCTGGCTGTGATACAAACCACCGCCGATGTACGCACATGACGCTAGGCGCACCGTAATCGCTGGCGACCACGCTCCATTTGAACGATAATAATCATGACTCGTCTCGACGATCTGCTCCATCGCCGGCCAGACGTAATCGGCGAACTGAGCCGCCTCGATCACCACATGAATATCGTCCTTATAACGGCAAATTCCATTTGCGGTGCCGACAATAAAGTCCTCGGCGATCGGCGCATTGCGAACGCGCCCGGAACCAAACTCCTGCAACATGCCTTTCGTGACATTGAAGACGCCGCCCTTATCTTCCGATGCACAGTCCTGCCCCCACAAAAAGGTATCTGAATTCCGTCTAAATTCAGCCTTGAGTGTTTCATTGATGGCTTCTCGAATCTTCCAGGTTTGATCACCCAAATGACTTGAATCATCAGACCCCGGCAGCCAAACTTGAGGCGGCGTCACAAAATCGAGAACGGTCTCCGGATCGGGTGTCGCAGCCGCCTCTCCTCGAGTTTGAGCGTCTTTGAGCTCCTCCTCAACCTCGGCTTCGAGGGCTTTAATGGTGCGCTCGGCAACGCCCGCAGCGCGGACCTTCGCTCTAAGCTTGGGCAAGGGGTCTTGCTCGGCTAAACCATCGATCTCTTTATCAGTTCGATAAAGCGTATGACGATCGGAGTTAGAATGCGCATGAATGCGAATACACTCGCCTTCAATCAGCGCTGGTCCTTTGCCAGCGCGAATGTACTCCAGGCAACGATTGACGCCATGGAAACAACTTTCAGCGTCAGTACCGTCAACTTGCTCGATGTGCAGGTTCTTGATGCCTCTGAAGTTTTCACTGATGCGCTCGTGGTTCGCAGTCGAGCTGCTCAAAGGCACCGAAATGCCGTAGTGGTTGTTCTGAATCACGAAAAGGACCGGCAACTGCTCATTGGCCGCACCATTAATCGCCTCAAAAACATAGCCCTCGGAGGTTGCTGAATCGCCTGTGCTTGCGATCGCGACCGCCGTCTCATCAGCCGACTCATTCGCCTGCTCCCGATAATACTTGATCGCTCGAGCGACACCCACAGCATGCAAATAGTGATTGCCGGTGCACGAGCTCACGTTTTGAATGCCAATCTCTGGTTTGCCAAAGTGATTCGACATATGCCGCCCGCCACTACAGGGATCTTCAGCACGGCTCAAACC
This sequence comes from uncultured Candidatus Hydrogenedens sp., assembly GCA_902574205.1. Classification (GTDB taxonomy): domain Bacteria; phylum Myxococcota; class UBA4151; order UBA4151; family UBA4151; genus CACGMS01. The sequence continues at coordinate 13,366 of CACGMS010000024.1, forward strand.
GTTGAGCATCAACTCGTATAGGCTCATGCCAGCAGCATAGGAGCTCAACGTGTCTCGATAATATCCAAACATGAAGTCCTTGTTGGGTCGAAACGCCAAGCCGATCTGCAACTGAATACCATCGTGGCCGGCAAAGGCTGCGTGATAGCCCCAACCCATTCCTTTGCGGATGTATTTAACCGCTTCGTCGTCCAAACGACGGGCAGCTAAAACAGTGCGATACCAGTGCTTCCACTGGTCTTTACTGATCGCCGCGCGATTGGCGCGACCTTTTCGCTTTGCAGTGGTTGCCATGGGGCCTTCCTCGCTGTGACGGGGGGGGGTCCTAACCGAAACCGGGACCATACCGCAACGAGACAAGCGCGTCGCGTCGTCGATAAGTGGTCACGTGAGCCAAAGCACACCCGCGAACAAAAGCCGTTCGCGTGTCGAATCACACGTTGGAGGGTTGTTTGAGCATCACCTTGCACACTGGCTCTTTTCTGCACGCGCCGAATGGACAATCAGAAGGTCGAACCCATGCTGGACTGGTCGTATCTGGCGGTCGTATCATCGCCTTCGACGCTGAAGCCCGACTCAAAGATCGCTACCCAGACGCGCAAGTGATCGCCCATCCGGGTCTCATCATTCCCGGCTTTGTCGACACTCATGTTCATTTTCCTCAGCTGGCTATGGCCGGAGCACATGGGGAGAGCCTGTTGGATTGGCTGACGCGTTATACCTTCCCCGCCGAGTTAGCCTTTGATGATCACGACCATGCCGAGGCACGGGCACAACAATTCATCCGGATGCTCGGGCGTGCAGGAACGACGAGCGCGCTGATCTTTGGAGTCTCTTTCGAAACCGCTGTACAGCAACTCTTCAGCGCCATGAAAGACGCCAAAATGGCTGGAGCAACCGGCTTAGTGTGGATGGACCGAGAAGGTCCAAAAGGCTTACTCCAAAGTGCTCAATCGTGTCTCGACGCAAGTGATCGATTATTAAATAAATTCTGTAACAGTGGTCATTTGCGTTATGCGCTACTGCCACGTTTTGCACCAAGCTGCTCACCTGCAATGCTTGAAGCTTCTGGTCATTTTCTTGCGTCACACCCCGACATCTTAATGCAGACGCATCTGAGTGAATCAATCGACGAGGTCGAGTGGGTTCGCAGCTTATTCCCGCAAACGACAAGCTACACGGAGGTGTACCACCAATTCGGCTTGTGTGGCCCGCAAAGCAGTTTTGCGCACAGCATTCATCTCAGCGATGATGAGCTCGAATTACTCGCGTCTACGGGCTCGCAGATCGCCCATTGTCCATCGGCTAACCTGTTTCTCGGCAGCGGACTCTTTGATTTCGATCGGGCACAAGTCAACGGAGTGCATACTGCGCTCGGTTCGGATGTAGGTGCTGGTACTTCGCTATGTCTGCTCGATGTCCTTCGAGATTTTTACAGTGTGCAGATGACTCAGGGACATCGAATCGACGTTGGACAAATGCTCTACCTTGCCACTCAGGCGGGCGCTAATCTTTTGGGTCTCGGTGATGAAGTCGGTAGCTTTGCCATCGGAAAGAGGGCTGACTTCGTGGTTATTCGACCGATCTGGGACGATCTCTTTGCCGCACGATGGGCTCAATGCAACTCGATGGAAGATCAATTTTTCGCTGCTGCGATGCTTGGTGGCACGAGCTCAATCGCATCAACGACCATTGCAGGACGAACGACCATCCATCCCGGGTAGTTGGCAAACCCTCAATCAGCACCTATAAAAGACAGCAACCTCAAGGTTGCCGCTGAGCGGGGTAGGTTATGTCTCAATATAGTCTAGCAATCGTGGCGCTCTTCATACTCGGCTGTGGGCCAACCACCGAACATCAACGCGGCACCTGCAGCGGAAGCGCAGGCATTCATTACACGGGATCTTACACGCCCTATCCGTCAACTGATGCGGGCAGTGGCGATGCAAACGACACAAACGCCGACGCCGGTTCCCCCTTTAGCGATGCAGGTTTGAGTGCAACCGATACGCCAACTGCTCAGCCTAACAGTGACACGGGATAAGTGATCCCAAACGGAGTGAATCGTTATAAATCATGAGGCAACATCGAGCGCTTCGATCGAAAGTAGTGAAACGGTGTAGCTAATCCTAAACCACTGATCCTAGCTGCATAAACGCAGGCGTATCGCTCGACTTGCTGCGCCAACAAACTTTCGTCTGCTCCAGCTCGCATCAGGGAGCCCCAATACGGGTTCGTGTGCTTACCCATCGAACGCAGACAATCTCCAAGATCTTGGTCGAGACTGACCAGTTGCTCCCGAAGCATGCCCTGTTTCTTCCGAGTCGACTGCTGTCCCAAGAGATCATTAGCGCGGGCTCGATCATACTCTATTTCGAGTCTCTGCTTCTGTGCCATGAGTCCATCTACTTGTTCCTGAAGTGGACGAATCGCCTCAAGATAAGCGACTTCCTGCTCCATCTCAGCAAGGATCAAACACGTCCGCCAATCCAGTAGATTCTTTGAGACAATCACGTCGCCATAAATATGATCGCCCACATAGAGAATTTCATCACCACTCAAACCCAGCAAACCTTCAAGCTGACCCGCATCACCGCCCAAGTAAACTGCGTCTGAGCGCAATTGCCCCGCAAAAGGTTTGAGATGCTGACCTTCATCATCCATGACCTCAAACAAGCGGTGTGTACCGGTAAAAAAACCGGGTTTCCGAGAGCTCACAATAACCACATCGAAGAGCTCGCGCCAGGTCATCTCATCGGGTAAGTAAGGGTCGTAGGCTAAGGCCATGACCTGACGTGTAAATGCCCATCCAGAATTGGTGATCAGCATCAGTGTCTTACCGGCTCTTTTTTGTTCGAGAAGCGTACGAGCAGCTAGCGGGTCACGCACCAAATAATTATCCGGGTCTTTGAGTAAGTCCCGCTTGAGCTCACCCTCAATGTGGGCCTCATCGAGCGCCTTGCGTACTGCGCTCCAGATCCCGCGATAATCATAAACCCCAGGCAGACCCTGGCGGTCGAACAAATCAACGAGTTGCGCGAAAATACAGCCTTCACTGAGCGAGAACAGCGTATCAAGCTGAGTAAAACGGTCGGTGGTTAAGTCAATCGACGTCCCGTACGCTTGCCGCGCAGCATCAAAGGACAACGCATCCAGGCCGTGGCGCGCCTGCTTGACGTATGCAAAGCGGTTAACCTTGAGTAAATTGCCAAGATCTTGATCAACGATTAGGCCGCGAATGACGCGCTCAGCATCAAATTCTAACGCCTTGAACTCTGGAGAATCCCAGCCGTATTCGATCAGGTTTTGCTTGAGATAGGCATAAGCTCGTTCTTCCCATTGAGCGGCTTGATAACCGACAAGGGTATAATCCATGTCGTATCCAATCGCCTTGATCGTTCGTAAATTGAGTGTTCGATTAACGTGAACTCTGAGTTGACTATCCGCTTCGCTCGGCCACGGAGGAAAGGTTGTCATCGCTTGGATCCTTTGCCTGGCGGTAAAAGGTAATCAGACACCATTTCTAGCATCAACTGCCGATCCCATAAGTCGTCAAGGTAACGTAACTGTGACGTGTCGATAACACGCACCGGACAACGCGCCCACGACTCGATGAACGACGCATAGCGTTCATTGAGTTGCCGTATATAACGCGCCGAGATCGTTTGCTCTTCGGACCGGCCCCGCTGCTTGATTCGACGCCGTATGACACGAACAGGGGCATGGAGATAAAACAACACATCGGGCGGTCGAATCGCCTCTTTGATTCCCTCATAAAACTCAGAGTAAAGCGCCCAATCACGGGGCCTGATGTAGCGACTATGACGCAAGCCCTCTGCAAAAATTTCAGCGTCTTCCCACACGGTTCGATCCTGAATAACCGGTTCCTCAAGTCGCTCTAAGCTCTGATGCATGCGAAACTTCTGAGCTAAAAACCACATCTGGCTCTTGAACGCATGTTGGCGCATGTCGGCATAAAAATCTTTGAGGTAAGGGTTCGCCTCGTTGGGCTCGTACAAAGGACGAACTCCATAGTGCTCACACAAGACCTGCACGAGTGTCGATTTACCGCAGCCAATATTTCCAGCCACAGCAACATAAGGATTTTTTGACCTTCGAATAGGTGGCACTAGCTCTCCTCAATAGGCACCGCTTGAAGCTTCTTTAGAATGGTTCCTACGAGGCCGACCAGGCATAAGGTAGAGACGCTGTATAGGATCAAAAATCGACTATCGGATCGATCGAATGCCAACAAAAACACACCCGAGATGACCAGCACCATAAAAGGCAGACGACTCCAGGCCGAACGCTCACCAAACATTCTCGCCGCGAGAACGACCGAAAGCACGACACCTGCGCGTTTAATCGCCTCGAGTAAACCCACCTCAATTTGAACTACAGCCAGCAATTGAAGCCCTAAGGCTGCTGCTCCCGTAGGAACTAAAGCCATAATCAACCATGGCGTCTTTTGTACCACCTGAATCAAGCGGCGCGGCGCTCTGATGACGCGCTCAAGCATTAACGGCAACGCGACTGACCACAGCGCAAGGAGCATATAAGTCCAGAGCGACCAACCGGTTCCAATAATCGCTTTATCGAGAACGGGTGCCATACCCCAACACAAGACGGCACCGATCATACTGCCGACACCGGCAGCGCTCGAAGCACCTCCAGTACGAACGATGTACCAGGTCCCTATAACAACCATAGAAACACCGATAAAACCCGAAGTATTCAGATATTCACCCATGACGAACCAGGCACCTAAAGAGCCAACTACTGGCGTCATGCAAAAGACAGGAAGTACGGCGCTGATCTCACCTAAAAACAGAGCACGAATAAACAGATAGTTACCCGCCAGATTCGCTGCGCATAAGAGCGTAAACAGCCACCAGCCTACTGCAGGTGGCGGAGGCAAACTGTAGCCATTAAATACCACGTATAAGCTGCAACCGATCGCCGCACCTAAAGGCGCAATCGCAGCGACAGTTACCGGGTCGCGATGCTGCTCCACCAGCGCCTTACGCAACAAATCAAGCGCAACCCAAGCCAAACTGCATAGGCAGGCAAGAATCATGATCTACAAACTGATCATCCAAATGCCGACGTCTCGTGGCTTGTTCTCAGGCTCGGGAAACAGAACAGCCTGTGGCAAATGAGCGCATAAATTGAATCCAAGATGGGCAAACAAACCATTACTTCGACTGTTATCAGCAAACACGAGCGCCATTAAAACCCGATTATTGAGAATTCGTGCGGCATGAATGAGCGCCGCCCCCAACTGCCGACCAAGTCCTCGACCTCGAGCATCGCGATCAACGTACAACGAGACCTCCAAACAGCCGTCATAACCTTGTTTACCCGGCCGAAACGGAGCCGCTCCCGCATAACCAACCACACGATCTTCTACTTCTATAACGAGCAGAGGAAAGCCTTCATCCCATTGATATTTTTCAAACCAAACACGACGTTCAGTTACCGTGCGAATCATCGTGTCAGCTGTTGCGCTACGCTCGGGAATCGCCTGATTGTAAATCGTTGTTAATTCATCGACATCGCTAATCTTTGCCAGCCGAATACCAGGAAAACCACTGAGTACGGTGGTGGTATCAAACGCTGTGGGTTCCACTAAACGCACAGGTCTAACCCACACGCGCCAGCAGCCGGTCACCCACCTCTGAGCAGCTCAAATTCCCACCCAAATCAGGGGTCGTTTCGCCAGCGACAATTTGATCGACAACCGCTTGCTCGATCCGCTCGGCTGCCGGTGAACAGCCAAGATGGTTCAACATCATCGCCGCGCTGAGAACGGCGGCCATCGGATTGGCTTGGCCTGTACCCACCAAATCAGGCGCCGAGCCATGAACCGGCTCAAACAGCGAACAGCGGTTCGGATGGATATTTCCCGATGCTGCAGTCCCAAGCCCACCTTGCAGACCGGCGCCTAAATCAGACAAAATATCGCCAAAGAGGTTTTCCGTAACGATCACATCAAAGCGCTCGGGCGCTCGGACCATCTCCATCGCAGCCACATCGACATACAAATGGAAATGCTCAATATCGGTAAACTCTGCAGCCACTTCCCGAAAAGTTCTCTGCCATAGCTCGTGACCTTGGCGCATCGCATTCGCCTTATCCGTCATACAGACAGAGCGCCGCTTGTTTTGCCTGGCATAATTGAATGCTGCTCGAATAATTCGTTCAGTACCCTTGCGTGTATAGACAGCCGTTTGGGTGGCGATCTCATCGGCAGAGCCCTTGCGTACCTGGCCGCCAACACCGACATACAGTCCTTCGGTGTTTTCTCGAAAGATCACCATATCGACTTCGCTTGCACCTTTGTCTTTCAGCGGACAAAGCTCAGGCGCGAACAGTTTGATGGGCCGCAGGTTAATGTACAAATCGAGCTTGAATCGAGCGCCCAAAAGAATTTCTCGTCCGTGCGCCATATCCGGAACACGTGCATCGCCAACCGCCCCGAATAAAATGGCACCATACTGATCGCGAAACTCATCAAAGCGCTGGGGTTCAATGCCAACACCGTGCTCTAGATAGTAGTCTGCTCCGTAGGGAAAAACGGTATACTCAAGCTCTAAGCCCGCTCGTTGAGCAGCCGCGGCGGAAACCCGATGCGCTTGTTCCGTCACTTCGGGCCCAATCCCGTCGCCACCGATCACCGCCACCTTATGATGCATGTTCACTCCTACCCGCCTGAGACGATGGGTGTGTGTCTCATGAGCACAAGTTTGGTCAAATCAGTAATGAGGCGGCGGATCATTATGCGGACCAATAGGATGATCTGTGTCCGCACGCTCCTGCGACATGGCGCGCAAGAAATCGATCTGATCAGCTTGTTGGGTCACGACCACATTGAGCTGCTCAAGTAGATCTTCAAGTTGCGCAATCCGTTCCTCAAGCTGTCTCAATCGATCGTTGATCATCAGTCGCCCACCACCTGAACTCGCAACACATTCATCGCTTGCTCAACACCCTTAACTTGAAGCGATTCATAACTCAATTTGAACCCCGCTGCCTTGAGGATTTGGTCAACGGTCGGGTCTTCATAAACAGCACGACTGCACACAATATCACCGCCACGACTTTGACCTTCTAGACGAGCGGCTCGATTCACAGTTGCGCCAAAATAATCAAGTCGATCGTTTAAAGTCACAGCCATGACTCGGCCATAATGAAGTCCCAGTTTGAGGACTAAGTCGGATTCAGACTCGACACGTTGCTGCATCTTTATTGCGCAGCGCATGGCATCAGCGGGGTCATCAAAACTCGCCATCACAGCATCACCTATGGTCTTCACTAAAGAGCCTCGGTGCTCCTCGATTTCCGCCAACAAAAGATCAAAATGAGCCTTAACTCGACCAAATGATTCGGCGTCACCATACGCCTCATACATTGCCGTACTGCCCTTTAGATCGGTGAACAAAAACGCCATCGGACGAAGTGAAACGACGGCATCAGGAGCAAGAATCTGATCCGAAAACAAATCGCGAAAGGTTGGCATCGCCAAAACTCGAGCAGCCGTGAGAATACTTGGATCAGCCAACCCCTCTTCTAGACAGACTTTCCGCCGACCATCTGTCTGATTAACCACCTCAAAGTGATCCACTTCATTGCCCCAAATCAGTTGGTCCTCGCCCAATTGAGCCTGCGCTGCTCGATCTACTTTTAGCGTTTTATCGATACTTGCAACGCGCAAAATTGGGTCGTTGAGCTCAGTAATTAGCTCGGGTGCTGGCGCCCACGCCTCGCCCGAAGACAAGTTCTTTTGTGCAACCACATGCGGTGTACGCATGGGTCCACCCACGCAAAAATAACCGATTTGAATCGAACGTAAGGCAGCCACGGGACGAAAAGTAAGCTCGACCGCTGATTCGAAGTTCGCATCAAACCGGATATTGCAGCTGCTGCAGTGTGCTTCCGTCTTGAGCCGACTCAAATCAGTTTCTTCGGCTTTGTTTCCACGACAACTCGGACAGATGACGCTCCAACGTAACTCCAAATACCCCTCGCGAGTCGCCTGCAAAAAGGTCAGCACCGTTTGCTCTTCATCAAACCCATGACGTTGCGCAAGTTGCAGGGGTTTGATGTTCACCAATTCCAGATCGGTCTCTTCACGAATCAGGCGCAACATGGAATCAACAATAGCTGGCGAACTGCCAGCAGCGATCAGTTGGTCTCGCGCACGACCCACCCGCTCTTCATTAATTGCAAAATTGTCTACCGGGGGCGCTGGAAGCACAAACCGGTCATCTGAACCACGAGCCGCTGCTGCTCGAACCTGATCCAAGATACGTGAAACCTCACGCGATACCGCAAAGCGAGCAACCAACCACAACAATGGTCGAGCCCAACGCCAACGCGGATAAAAATCAGCGGCAAAGCGAAGCTCACACCCTTGATCGAGGTCATGAAATTCGATGGCCCAAGTATAACCTTTTAGAAGGCCTTTTTTATGGCGCCTAAGGACAGAGAATCGACGTCCTTTTTCCCATTCCCATGGCTCTTCAACATACTCCGCACCCCCTCCATCCTTGACCAGGCGAACCACCTCACCGTGATCAAGCTTTTGCTCCTCCACAGTCAGTAGGCCGTCTCCTCGCAAACGACTAAAGCGATCGGTATCTGCGAAAGCTCGATAAGCATCGAATGAGGACAACTGAATCTGTTCACTTTGACGCCAAACCACTGGAACCAAATTTTCAAAGTCGGACACGGGACATTCCTTTGTTCGCGCACGCGAGGCATGTCAGACTTTCTCTATGAAAGCCGACAAGCAAAACCCCTTACAACACATCCGCGCTCAGGCGGGGTCCAACTCGCTGTATTTATTACTTTTTGTAGGCGTTTCTATACTGCTTGGTCGTGCCTTATTCGCTGGACCGTTACTTCCTTGGCGTGATCTACCCGATCATTTAGCGTTAATTTCTCTACTCGATCACGCTCGAGTGGCCGGATCGGTGGCCGCCGATCATTATCAACTCCAATGGATGCCTGTGCCCTACTGGCTCTTCTACGGAAGCGTTTGGTTGCTTGCTTGTCTCATGTCATGGACTCAAGCTGTTCAAGTGGTTGCATTTCTCGGAATGGTCGCAACGTCTCTGACCCTTGGTCACTTGATGAAAACTTTGGGCAGAGATCCGCGCTGGGGGCTGCTGGTCATGCCTCTATTTTTCAATCATAACCTCATGTACGGCTGGGTCAGCTACTGCCTCGGCATCCCCGTCTTATTTATGACCCTCGCCGAAACGATAAAACGAATTGAGTATCAGACCCCCTCAATCAAACTCGCGATGTGGGCCTGCTTGTTGTTTCTCGCCCATGCGCAGCTCGCTGCGTTTTATGCGATCATCGTTGGCTTCTTAGTCCTCTCTTCATCGCATCAACCCATGATAAAGACCATCAAGGTCGTCGCGCCTCCGTTAAGTGCGCCGGTTCTCCTCGGTCTGCCGTGGATCATTGCCCGAGTGCTTGGTCAGCACCATCGAGGCGAAGTCACGAGTGGCTCGGCGATCATTTTTCATGACCCGGTCACGCGGCTCAAGCGACTGCCCGACTTTCTCACCAACTGCTGGAGTGGAAACCAAGATGATTGGATGGGTTTAGCCACGCTTGGTGTCATCGCGTTGCTCAGCCGTCTGATTCATCACCGCCAACTAAACGCTCCTCAACCGAAACGAAAAATCGCCAGCGGATTGGTTTTGCTGACGGTGACCCTCTATTTTATCGCACCGTGGGAAATTCGATGGCCGACCAATCAGTGGGCGATCTACAATCGTTTCGCTATCTTAGCGCTCATGTTCTCCGTGTTGATGATCGATGTCCCTTTCCCGAATCATCCCTGGAAACATCGACGATGGGCAGCTTTATGGGTCCTCATCCTTTGGCTCGTCCCTGTAACGCTCTTCGCTCAGCGCAACGCCGCCATCTACGATGACTTTAATCAACGAAACCGTTTCGTTCTGCAGGCCGTGGCCGAGTTGCCTGCAAATCGACGCATGCTGCCCCTTGTTCGCGACGCCTCAGACCCCGCTTCACACCTTGGTGCGGCAGACCAATTTCATGCCTACTACATCATCGAAAAGGGCGGCTACGATCCGTATCTTTTCGATAACCCAAGTCATCCCGTGGTTCATCGAAAGGCAACCAAACCTGCTATGCCTCCATGGAATCAGCCTCATCGACAAGCTGCTCTTAACGCGTTGTCTAACTGGTCGAAATCGGACCTTGGAAGTAATCGCCCATTCGATCTGGTCATCGAACAACAACGCGGTAGATCGAAACAAAGATTGAGCGAAGGCTTTGATCCACCTAAACGACATGGACGCTGGCTCATCCATCAGCGAAAGGTACCATGAGACTGCAACTCGTTGCGACACAACTGGCGGTTTTACCGTTCGCGCTGTTGGAC
>CACGMS010000025.1 GCA_902574205.1 uncultured Candidatus Hydrogenedens sp.
AAAGCCTTACCGTCAAAAAGGTACCGGTAATGCTCGTCAAGGCTCACGTCGCTCCGTTCAATTTGTTGGTGGTGGCCGTGTGCACGGGCCGCAGCCTCGGGACTACGGGTTTTCGGTCAATAAGAAGGCGCGGCGCGCTGCGCTTCGCTCGGTCTTGTCTCAGCGATTTGCTGAAAATAATATCGTCGTGGTCAAATCGTTTGATTTGGACACGCCGAAGACCAAGCAGTTGACGACGGTCTTGGGTGCGCTTGATGCGCCAAACGCCGTGTTGGTGGGTGAGTCCACCGATGAAAACCTGCGCTTGAGCGCTCGTAATCTGCAGGGTGTTGAGACACTCAACGCAGACGGTTTGAACGTCTATTCGGTACTAGGTCACGATAAGCTCGTGATCAGTGAGGCGGCGTTGAAGGACATTGAAAGGAGGCTCGCATGAGCACTCTTCTTCGATTGATTAATAAGCCGATCGTCACGGAAAAGGCAGAAACTCTCCGCGATACGGAGAATGTCTATACTTTTGCTGTTGCAATCAGTGCCAATAAGCGGCAGATCGCCGCCGCTGTTTCGCAGGCCTTCGGCGTTGATGTCGATGAGGTCCGCACAGCGGTGGTACGCGGTAAGACGAAGCGTGTAGGCATGATTACGGGTCGCAAGGCGAACTGGAAGAAGGCTTATGTCAAAGTCGCCGGTGACCAAGTGATTGAAGCACTAGAGACCGCTCAGGACTTTAGTGAGGAAGCTCTGGAAGAAGCCGAAAGCTGATTCTGGAGGGGCGCTACGGTGCCCTGGCTGAAACGGAAAGATTCCGCACGCCGAGAACCTGGAACAGCCCCAGGTATTAAGGCGGGCAGGAGGTGCCTATGGGCATCAAGGTATATCGGGCTACGAGCCCGGGTCGGCGCGATGCGACGAGTGCAAACTTCGACGAAGTGACGCGTTCGACCCCCGAAAAGAGCTTGCTGAAGAAGCGTTCTGCAAAGGCCGGTCGTAACAACCATGGTCGTATTACTGTGCGTCGTCGTGGGGGTGGGCATAAGCGCCGTTTGCGTACGGTTGATTTCCGTCGCGAAAAACTCGGCGTTCCTGCCAAGGTTGCGCACATAGAGTATGATCCAGGCCGCACGGCTCGCATCGCTCTTTTGCATTATGCCGATGGTGAGAAGCGCTACATTCTCGCTCCGGTAGGACTGACTCAAGGGTCTACAGTGATCAGCTACGGCTTGGATGTTGAGGCGCCTGATGTGGCACCTGGCAACCACATGCCCATCACGAAGATTCCGCTCGGTTCATTGATTCATAATATTGAGATGCGCCCGGGTAAGGGTGGTCAGTTGGTTCGCAGTGCAGGGACAGCTGCTCGATTAATGGCGAAAGAGGGGCGTTACGCTCAGGTTCGTTTGCCTTCGGGTGAGCAGCGTATGATCCTAGCTGTGTGCTCGGCGACCATTGGTCAAGTCGGCAATACTCAGCATGAAAATCGTAAAGAAGGTAAGGCCGGCGTCGGTCGCTGGAAGGGGCGTCGTCCCAAGGTTCGTGGTGTGGCCATGAATCCGATCGATCACCCGCACGGCGGTGGTGAAGGTCGTACTTCTGGTGGTCGTAACCCGGTCACCCCGTGGGGCGTTCCCACTCGTGGTCACAAGACCCGTAACAATAAGCGCACGGACAAGTTCATTGTTCGTAGCCGTAACAAGCGTCGCTAGGGGGGGGCTTCAGTTATGCCTCGGAGTGTAAAAAAGGGTCCTTTCGTTGATGACCATCTCATGAAGAAGGTGATCAACGCCAAGGAAAGCAACGATCGCAAGGTCATCAAGACGTGGTCTCGTCGTTCGTTGATCGTGCCGGATTTCGTAGGTTTGACCTTCGCCGTGCACGATGGTCGTAAATTTATTCCCGTGTTCGTTACCGAGAACATGGTGGGTCACAAGCTCGGTGAGTTTGCTCCCACTCGTACGTTTCACGGTCACGCCGCGGATAAGCGCCGGTAGGAGTAAGTCATGACGATCGTAAAGACTGAAGGACGTCGGGTGAAGAAGAGTGAGCGAGCTCGCCTTCGTAAAGAGGCGAAAAAGTCTCATCCTCAGGCTACTCTGCGTGATTATCGCTCGAGCGCCAGTAAGATGCGTCTCGTGGTGGATTTGATTCGCGGTAAAGATGTTCAAGAAGCGGTCAGGGTCCTGCACTTCTCGAACAAGCGTGCGAGCGAAGCGCTGCTTAAGTTGCTTCGTAGTGCGATGGCGAATGCCGATGAACTCGGCTTTGATGTTGAGCGTTTGATGGTGAGTCAGGCGTTTGTGAATGAGGGGCGAACCCTCAACCGGTGGCGACCGCGGGCGCAGGGTCGAGCGACCCGCATTCGTAAGCGAAGTTGTCACACCACCATCGTGCTCGGCGAAGTCGAGGCGGGAGAGTAATCATGGGTCAAAAAGTTCAACCTACAGGATTCCGTCTGGGCTACATTCGCGATCACGATTCGCGTTGGTTCGCTGGTCGTAACTATGCAGAATGGCTTCACGAAGACATAAAGATCCGTAACTTCATCAAAAAGGAACTGGATTCGGCGATGGTTAGCCGGGTCGAGATTGAGCGTCTTCGTGAAACGATGACGATCTCGATTCATGCGGGTCGTCCTGGTACCGTCATCGGTAAGGGGGGCGCAGGTATTGAGCGACTTGAGAAGCGTCTGCAGTCCAAGACCAAGAATCGCATTAGCTTGAAGATTATTGAGATTCGACGTCCGGAACTTGATGCGCAGCTTGTCGCTGAGGCGGTCTGTCGTCAGCTTGAAAATCGTGTGGCTTTTCGTCGGGCGATGAAGCGGACGGTTCAAACGACGATGAAGTTTGGTGCTCGCGGTATTCGTCTCGAGTGCTCTGGTCGCTTGGGCGGAGCAGAGATGGGTCGCTTTGAACGTTATCTTGAGGGGCGCGTGCCGTTGCACACCCTGCGCGCAGACATCGATTACGGTCGCGCAGAAGCCCTCACCACCTATGGGATTATCGGCTGTAAGGCGTGGATCTACAAAGGTGAGATTTTGCCGCAGCGTAACGCTTCGGCTCGTCGGTAACCCGGCGTTTTAGAAAGGACTCATAGCCATGTTGCTTCCTAATCGAGTCAAGTTCCGTAAAATGCATCGTTTGCCTCTTCGTGGCAAAGCGACGCGTGGTACGCATATCGCATTTGGTGATTTCGCCATGCAGGCAACGACAGCCGGGCGCGTGACTAGTCGTCAGATCGAAGCCGCACGTATTGCCATGACCCGTCACATTAAGCGTGGTGGTAACATTTGGATTCGTATCTTTCCTCAGCGTTCGATTACGAAGAAGCCCCTCGAAGTCCGAATGGGTAAAGGTAAGGGTGGCGTGGATCATTGGGTGGCTCAAGTGCGCCCTGGAACGATCCTTTATGAGATGGATGGTGTCGATGTCGAGACGGCCAAGGAGGCCATGCGGCTCGCCGGTCGTAAGCTTGCAATTGGCACGCGTTTCGTCACTCGTGAACAGGAGATTTAGTCATGCAGAGTCGTGAACTAAACGCCATGAACTCGGAAGAGATCACCGGCTTTATCAATGATATGGAGCGCAAGCTCTTTGAAGATCGTCTGAACCATGCCTCGGCCTCCCTGCAGGATACCGATGGTTTGCGTCGCACGCGGCGCGCTATTGCTCGGGCAAAGACAATTTTGGCGCAAAAAGAGGCCGCTAACTAGCGGCGCTTTCGATTGACACAGGTGGTGCTGCTCCCTAGGTGAGCGCCCCTTGAGAGTGGAGTGAAGATGAACGAGCGAGCGAATCCTCGAACCCGTGTCGGGATCGTACGCAGCAATAAGATGGATAAGACCGCCGTGGTTGAGGTGGTCCGATATGTCCGTCACCCGCTGTACAAGAAGTACATCCGTCGTCGGGTGAAATATTTGGCACACGATGCTGAAAACACCTGCGGTATTGGTGATGAGGTCAAGATTATCGAGACCCGTCCTATGAGCCGTCGTAAACGCTGGCGGGTCATTGAGACCTTGCGCGCCGTTCAATAGCGCTCAGGAAAGGCATTAGCCATGATTCAAATGCAAACCATTCTCGATGTTGCTGATAACAGCGGGGCTCGTAAGGTGATGTGTCTTAAGGTGTTAGGCGGCTCCAAGCGCCGTTATGCATCCGTGGGCGACATCATCGTCGTGTCTGTTCGTGAAGCGCAACCTCACAGTCGTGTGAAGAAGGGTCAGGTCAGCCGCGCTGTCGTCGTGCGTACCGCGTACCCGCTTAATCGCGCCGACGGTTCGCGCATCCGCTTTGATACCAACTCCGCTGTGCTCTTGAATAAGGCGCACGAGCCGATCGGTACTCGTATCTTTGGACCTGTGGCTCGCGAACTTCGTGGCAAGCGGTTCATGAAGATCGTATCGTTAGCTCCTGAGGTTCTGTGAGGTCATCATGATTAAGCGTAAGATTCGTAAAGGGGATACGGTGAAAGTGATCAGTGGTTCTGATCGCGGACACGTGGGTGAAGTTCTCGAGGTGTTGCCAGCTGAAGGTAAGCTGCGCGTCGAGGGCGCCCGTATTCAAAAGAAGCACATTAAACCTGGGCGTTCGGCTCTGCACCCTGACGGCGGTATCGTCGAGCGGGTCGGTTTGATGGATATCAGTAATGTAATGTTCTACACTGAGGAACTCGGTGCGGTTCGTCTCGGGCGCCAACACGCCGAAGACGGAAAGCGTCAGCGGGTTGCTCGGGGTTCTAAGCACGGCGGCGCAGTCATCGACTGAGCCTCCACTGAGGTTGGCGCCTTATAGCGGGCGGATAAACGACCGAAGGAGTTATCATGGCAGCTCGGCTGCAAGAGAAATATACAAGTGAGGTCTGCGCCAAGCTGCAAGAGGAGTTCACCTATGCGAACCCCATGCAGATGCCGCGTTTGACCAAGGTCGTCGTCAATATGGGTCTGGGCCGTGACGTCGCCATTAATAAGAACACGAAGGTGCTTGATAGCGCGCAGGATGAGTTGGCGGCGATCACTGGTCAAAAGGCTGTGGTGACGAGAGCTCGTCGCTCGATTGCGGGTTTCAAGTTGCGCGAGGGGATGCCTATTGGTGTCTGTGTCACCTTGCGTGCACAGAATATGTGGGACTTCGTTGATCGTCTATGCAACGTGGCTCTGCCTCGTGTACGGGACTTTCGTGGTGTTAGCCCCAAGGCTTTTGATGGTCGCGGGAACTATACCTTAGGAATTCGTGAGCAGATTATTTTCCCTGAGATCGATTACGACAAGATCGATAAGATCAAGGGCATGAACGTCACTTTCGTGACCACGGCATCGAGTGATGAAGAGGGTCGTGCCCTGCTTCGCCATCTCGGCATGCCCTTTCGTAAGTAAGGACTGAACAATGTCTAAAAAAGTCGATCTCGTTAACATCGATAAGAAGCCCAAGTTTGCTGTTCGTCAGAAGAATCGCTGTCGTCTTTGTGGTCGCTCACGCGCCTACATGCGCAAGTTTGGTTTATGCCGTATCTGCTTCAGGACGCTCGCTCTCAAGGGGCAGATTCCTGGTGTAGTCAAGGCGAGTTGGTAGAGGAGAAGGCCATGTTAGTTACCGATCCTATCGCCGATATGTTGGCGCGTATTCGCAACGCGATGCTTGCCAAGCATGAGCACGTCTCGATTCCGGGTAGTCGCATCAAGCGTCGTATCGCTGAGATTCTCGAAGCCGAAGGTTTCGTCAGCACCGCCGTTTGGGTTGAGCCAACCAAGGGAGCACCTCAGGGGCGTATTGATATTAAGTTGAAGTGGGATGGACGCGAGCCGATCATTGACGGTTTGAAGCGCATCTCGAAGCCGGGTCGTCGTGTCTATGCTGGGCATGACAATCTGCCTGAAATTCGCAGCGGTTTGGGCGTCGCCATTGTGTCGACCTCGCGCGGCGTGATGACCAACAAAGATGCTAAGCGCGCCAGTCTCGGCGGCGAAGTGCTTTGTGCGGTCTGGTAGGAGAGACGATTATGTCCCGCATTGGTAAAGCTCCTGTCGCCTTTGGCAAGGATGTTCAGGTTTCGATTGATGGTAATCTGCTTGCCGTCAAAGGTCCTAAAGGACAGCTCGAAATGGATGTTAACGCCTTGATCGGTTGTGAGGTTGGCGACGGGCAGATTGTATTCACACGTCCGAGTGATCACCGTGATCACCGCTCACTGCACGGTATGGTCCGTAGCATCGCTGCGAATATGGTTGAGGGTGTGACCAACGGCTTTAAGAAGGATCTCGAGATTCGAGGTGTCGGTTTTCGCGCACTGCTCAAGGGGTCTAACTTAGAAATGAATCTGGGTAAATCGCATCCGATCAACTTGGTGATTCCTCCGGAGATCAAAGTTGAAGTCGCTAAGGATCAGCGTGCGGTTACTGTCAGCGGTATCGACAAGCAAAAAGTCGGCGCGTTCGCTGCCAAGATTCGCTCGTTCTATCCCCCAGAGCCCTACAAGGGTAAAGGTGTTCGCTACGTCGGAGAATACGTGCGTAGCAAAGAAGGTAAATCAGGCTGATTTAGAGCTGTTAGGTGGGTACCCGGTTCGGCCGGACTCCTCACCGCTGAAAGGAAAAGATCATGGCTCAGAAAACCAAACAGCAGGCGCGTGCTCGACGCAAGCAAGGTCTGCGCAAGCGCATCAGCGGGACGTCCGAGCGGCCTCGGCTCTCGGTCTTTCGTTCCGCCAAGCATATCTATGCTCAACTGATCGACGACACCGCTGGTGTGACGCTCGGTTCGGCTTCTTCGCAGAAAGTCACCGCTGGTGATGATAAAACCGCAACCTCGATCGAGGTGGGTAAAGCGATCGCGGCGGCTGCGAAAGAAGCGGGTATCAACAAGGTCGTCTTTGACCGTAACGGATTTGTCTATCACGGCCGAGTGGCTGCGGTGGCTAAGGGAGCCCGCGAAGCCGGGCTGGAATTCTAGGAGTATCACCATGGCTCGCGAACCTCAGAACAACTTTGGCGGTGACGTCGAGTTCGAAGACAAGGTCGTTAATCTTAACCGTGTGGCTAAAGTGGTCAAAGGCGGTCGTCGTTTCGCATTTTCTGCGCTTGTCGTTGTGGGTAACCGTAACGGACGGGTCGGTATCGGTACGGGTAAAGCTCGTGAGGTGCCGGACGCAATTCGTAAGGCTACCGAACGTGCTCGGCAGAACTTGGTCACGGTACCGATCGTTGATGGTACGCTTCCGCATGAAGTTCTTGGTCACACCGGCGCCGGTCGTGTGATGTTACGTCCTGCTGGCGCAGGTACCGGTGTTATTGCCGGTTCGAGCATCAAGGCAGTGATGGAGCTTGCTGGAGTCAGTAACGTGATCACTAAGTGCATCGGGAGCAACAATCCTCACAACATGATGCGCGCAACTTTTGACGCCATTGCCCAGTTGCGGTCCATCGAAGAGGTGGCTCGTCGTCGTGGCAAGACCGTCGAAGAGATTCGCGGATAGGAAGATATATGCTGCGTGTAACACAAAAACGAAGCCTGATCGGTCGCCCGCAAAACCAGCGTCAGAGTGTAAAGGCGCTGGGTCTGCGACGCATCGGTCATACCGTCGACGTGGTGGATAACGATTCCACTCGTGGACTGGTGATGAAAGTACAACATCTCATCGACGTTGAGGTGATCGCAGACTAAACGCGATTTCCCTAACGTTGATTCCGAGTCGGTTGATTTCGCCGGCGCAAGGAGAAGCAAAATGCTCAACGATCTCAAATATCCTCAAGGTGCTCGCACCAATCGCAAGCGCAAGGGCCAAGGTCCTGGCACCGGCAATGGTAAAACTGCTGGTCGTGGCCACAAAGGTCAAAAAGCGCGTAAAAGCGGTCACGTGCGGCGTGGGTTTGAAGGCGGTCAAATGCCTTTGATCCAGCGTTTAGCTAAGCGTGGTTTTACCAATATCTTTCGCACTGAATACCAAGTCGTCAACATCGGTGACTTGAATGAATTCGCTGCGAATTCCAAAGTGGACAAAGAAGCGCTGACTGCCGTGGGTTTGGTTCGTCATGGCGACCGACCGGTCAAATTGCTCGGTGCGGGTGAGCTCAATATCGCATTGACGATTACCATCGATAAGGCATCCAAGTCGGCTGTTGCTGCGGTAGAAGCCGCCGGCGGCCAGGTTAACACCATCGGATAAATAAGCATGTCCCATCAACTCGACTTCAAGCGCATTCCGAAAGTTCCGGAGCTGCGCAATCGACTGCTCTTTACCCTTGCGATGCTCGCAGTGTACCGGATCGGTGTCTACATCTCGATTCCAGGTATGGACCGGGCGGCGATGGCCGATTACCTCGGTCAGAATACTCAGGGAGCCGGTGGCTTCCTGAATATGTTCAACTTTCTCGCGGGCGGTGCTCTCGAGCAGTTGTCGATCTTTGCCTTGGGCATCATGCCGTACATTACGGCATCGATTATTCTGCAGATTGCTGGCGTGCTGTACCCGCCGCTTGAGCGAATCAAGAAAGAGGGTGAGGCAGGTCGCAAGAAGATCAATCAACTCACGCGTTACTTTACGCTGGTGTTGGCTTTGGTTCAGGGCACCGCTCTGGCTCGTGGTTTGAATGCACTCACGAACCAAGAGGTGGTTCGCGATACAGGCATGAGTTCGGTCTTCTTGATCGTGCTGACGTTGACCGCGGGAACGGCGTTTCTGATGTGGCTCGGTGAAGAAATCACCGCCAAAGGTGTCGGTAACGGTATTTCATTGCTCATTATGGCGGGTATTGTCGCTGGTTTACCTTCGGCAACTTATACTACCGTCGAGGCTGCCTTTGTAACGCAGAACAACAGCTTCGGCCCGGTCAACTTGCTTGTCCTCTTGGGTATTATGCTCGCGATCGTCGCAGCCATTGTTTACGTCGAGCGTGGTCAGCGGCGTTTACCTGTCCAGTATGCACGTCGAGCAGTCGGCGGCGGCATGGTAAGTTCGCAGAGTTCGCACCTTCCGCTTAAGGTCAACACCTCGGGCGTGATCCCGCCGATCTTTGCGAGTTCCTTGCTCATGTTCCCGGGTATGTTTGCCAGTTACCTTGGACCTGAAATGCAAAGCGCTGTCCAAGCAGCGACGGCGCCAGGTACATGGATTTATAACGTGATTTACACCTTGATGGTGATCTTCTTTGCCTTCTTCTACACGGATATCATGTTCAACCCAGTGGATATGTCCGATAATCTGAAGAAGCAGGGGGGCTTTGTCCCTGGCGTTCGACCGGGAGCACCGACAGCTATTCATATCAATTGGGTGCTCAAGCGCGTGACCACTGGGGGTGCGCTTTATCTTGCTGTGGTGTGTTTAGTTCCTTTCGCAGTGACTGAGTGGTTCCCGGGTGTTAACTTCTACTTCGGTGGTACCGGCCTGTTGATTGTGGTTGGCGTGGCTTTGGATACGGTGATGAAGATTCAGAGTTATCTGATTTCTGCCCAGTACGATGAGTTTAGTGTCGATTCCGCAGATCGCCCTCGTCTTTCGGCTCGTATGGACGAGCTCGAAGGCGCGAAGAGTCCGTCGTAGGGAGATGAGATGATGCTGGTACTCATGGGCCCGCCTGGCGTTGGAAAAGGCACGCAAGCGGCAATGTTGGAGGCCGAGCTTGGTCTGCCACAGGTGAGTACTGGCGACTTGCTTCGCTCGGCGCGTCGTGATGGCTCGGAAATTGGATCCTTAGCTGGTGAGTACATGGACGCCGGTCGACTGGTTCCTGATGAGCTTGTGGTGGCGCTGATCAAGCGTCGCCTCGAGCGAAGCGATGCTCAACAAGGTGCAATTTTGGATGGCTTCCCGCGTACGGTCGATCAGGCAGAGGCGTTACAAACCATGTTGGCTGAGCAAAACCGCCAAGTCGATAAGGCTGTTCTTCTGACGGTCAAAGAGGAAGCGGTGGTTAGCCGAATTCTGGGTCGGCTTACGTGTGGGTCTTGCAGCTCGGTCTTTCATGTCAAAACGAACCGTCCTCGGATCGATGGCATCTGTGACTCGTGCGGCGATAAGCTTGAGAGTCGCACAGATGACAATGCAGAGGCGATTCGAACCCGGTTGGCCACATACAGGGCCAGCACGGAGCCAGTAGTCGGTTTTTATCGTAGTCAAGGGCTGTTACGTGAGGTCGATGGTGGCCAAACGGTGGATGAGGTTTTTCAGGGACTCCAAGGAGCCCTAAAACACTAAGGTTTTCATTTGCTCACACACAGGCTGCGTGCTAGGCGCCGCCGCCTTCGTAAGCGGGCAAGATAAAGGGATAAACAAAGGGTATGGCGAAAGAAGATACCATTGAGATGGAAGGGAAGGTTGTTGAAGCGCTCCCGAACGCAATGTTTCGGGTCGAGCTCGACAACGGTCACAAGCTTCTCTGTCACATCTCAGGAAAGATGCGAAAGTTCTACATTCGCATCCTTCCAGGCGATCGAGTGACTTGCGCGGTTTCACCGTATGATCTCACTCGTGGTCGAATCGTCTACCGCTGGAAATAAGGGGACCAAGTTCGATGAAAGTTAGAGCTTCTGTAAAAAAGATGTGTGATAAGTGCAAAGTGATTCGCCGTCGGGGTGTGGTCCGAGTGATTTGTGTAAATCCGCGGTGCAAGCAGCGGCAGGGGTAAGAGAAAATGGCACGTATAGCCGGTATTGATCTTCCGCGTTCAAAGCGGATCGACATCGCCCTGACCTATATCTACGGGATTGGCCGCGTCACTGCGGTTGAGATCTTAGAGAAGGCCAAGGTTGATGGAACCACGCGCGTTCACGCGCTCACCGACCAAGATGTCGTGGATATTCGCAGCGCGATCCAAGATGGCTACAAAGTGGAAGGTGACCTTCGTCGTGAGGTTCAGCTTTCGCTCAAGCGTTTGATGGACTTGGGTTGTTATCGTGGGCTTCGGCATCGTCGAGGTTTACCGGCCCGAGGTCAGCGTACGAGCACCAATGCACGGACTCGCAAGGGTCCACGCAAGACTGCAGCGAGGAAATAACTCATGGCTTATCAAAAAGGTCGCAAGCGCGCCAAGCGCTCGGTGCAAAGTGGTGTGGCTCATATCCACTCTACGTTTAACAACACCATCATTACCATCACCGACGTGCAGGGGCATGTGGTCTGCTGGGCAAGTGGTGGATCCAAGCAGTTCAAGGGCTCGCGCAAGTCGACGCCGTTTGCAGCTCAGATGGCTGCTGAAGACTGCATTGCACGCGCCGTGGACATGGGTCTGCGTCAACTTGAAGTTGAGGTGCGTGGTCCTGGTGCAGGGCGCGAAGCAGCGCTTCGTGCGCTCGCTGCTTCTGGTGTGAAGATCACTACTATTCGTGACGTTACCCCAATTCCTCATAACGGTTGCCGGCCGCCTAAGCGCCGCCGCGTCTGAACCGGGAGAAAACATGATTCAGCGAAGTCTTCGCAATCTGGTCAAACCACGTGGTCTTATGATCGACCGCGACAGCTTGACCGAAAAGTATGGCAAGTTCACTGCCGAGCCGCTTGAGCGTGGCTATGGTCACACCTTGGGCAATGCGTTGCGCCGTATCCTTCTGGGTTCGTTGCATGGCTATGCGATCACGAGTGCACGCATCAAGGGTGCCCTGCATGAGTTCACGGCGCTTGAGAACGTGGTGGAAGATGTCACCGATATCGTCCTCAATCTCAAAGAGGTGTGTTTGCGCCTTGAGGGCAATCATGAGAGCCGAACCCTGCGCGTCCGCGCCGAAGGTCCTTGTGTGGTGACTGCCGCTGACTTTGAAACCGATTCTTCGGTCAAAGTACTCAATCCGGATCACGTCATTTGTCATGTCGCTGAGGGCGGTGTCTTTGATGGTGAGTTCCAGGTGACGGTAGGTAAAGGGTATGTGCCAGCTAAGGAGCTGGCAGCGGATAAGGCCCCCGTCGGCACCATTTGGATCGATGCGCTTTACAGTCCGGTCAACAAAGTGAACTTCCGAGTCAGCCACGCACGTGTGGGACAGCGTACCGATTACGATAAGCTGGTCCTTGAGGTCTGGACTGATGGGACTGTGAGTCCTGAGGATGGGGTCGGTATTGCCGCCAAGATTCTCAAAGAGTACTCGCAGTTATTTATCAACTTCGAAGAACCTGAAACACTCGAGTTCGAAATCGAAGAAGATAGTCAAGAAGAGATCAATGCGAACCTGCTTCGCTCGGTCGATGAGTTAGAGTTGAGCGTGCGTTCAATGAACTGCTTGCAGACGGCGAACATCAAGTTGATTGGTGATCTCGTTCAGCGCAGTGAAGCCGAAATGCTTCGCACGAAGAACTTTGGGCGTAAATCGCTCAAAGAGATCAAAAATGTTCTCGCTGAAATGGGCTTGAGTCTGGGTATGAGACTCGAAAACTGGCCACCAGCGAATCACCCCTCGCTTCAGCCCAGCGCCGATAGCTGAGTGAAGTAGGGTACGGAGGAAGTCATGCGTCATCGGAAATCAGGCGTAAAACTTGGTCGCACATCGTCTCATCGTAAAGCGATGTTTCGCAACATGACCACCAGTTTGCTGCGGCACGAAGCGATTGTAACGACCGAAGCAAAGGCTAAAGCTTTGCGTGGCTATGTTGAACCATTGATCACATTGGCTCGAGCGGGCGGTCTTACGAACATTCGTAAGGCGGAGCGCAACGTGAAGGACAAAGAGATTCTCTCGAAGCTGTTTGATGAGATCGGTCCGCGTTATGCTGAACGACCCGGCGGTTACACTCGAATCCACAAGCTTGGTGAGCGCAAAGGTGACAATGCGCCGATGGCTCGTATTAGTTTAGTCTAAGGCTTGTTCTGGCTGACTTCGAGTCAGCGCAAACAGGTCGCTTTCAACCTCGCTGTGGCTTGTCCCAGCGAGGTTGAGTTCGTTTTTATGTCTCTTTTATGTGCTGTTTGAGACTAAACGGGTGCCGAGTAATGCAGTGCCCACTCGGATCCAGTTGGCGCCATGAGCGAGTGCATCAAGATAGTCTCCGCTGGTACCCATACTCAGCTCGCCGCCATCCGTTGGCAGATATCCATGAGCCATCAAATGATCTCGTTGCTTAGCGAGTTCAGCAAAATACTGAGCCTCGCCCCAAGAATCACGAGGCGGAGGCAGGGCCATCAATCCTTTGATGCGCACTTGGGTTTCTGATCCAATGTGATCAATCAAAGCTTCGAGTTCGGCAGGATGAACGCCAGCCTTGCTGTGTTCACCGCCGAGTCGAACTTGAATCAGCACGCGGGCACGTCCTAAGCGGCGAGCTATCTTGAGACGGTCGATGCTATGAACTCGATGCCACCCTTCGAGCAGGTGTCGCGTTTTGTTGCTTTGGATTCGACCGATGAAATGCCAGCGAGCATCGGGCATTTCGTGTTCGATTTGCTGTCGGCAATCGATAGCTTCTTGAACGTAGCTGTGAGCAAAGTCGCGCAAGCCTAAGCGATAACTCGCCAGAATATGATCCATGGGCTGACGTTTGATGACCGCAATAAGTTGACCGTTCGAAGCCTGACATTCTGACAGAATTCGCTCCACCGCTGGTCGTATCCGTTCGATCGCTTCTTGGACGCTCATGGACGTTGTACTCCGAGTTCATGAAGGGTTGTCAGTGTTTCGTTCAGCGGAAGTCCGACGACCGCCGTATGGGATCCTTCGACCCGTTCGATCAATCCAGCACCTAGGCCTTGAATGCCATATCCGCCGGCCTTGTCCATCGGCTCGCCGCTGGCCACATATCGGGCAATTTCACCTTCCGATAAGGCGCGAAATTGAACGGTGCTTGTTACGCTAAAGCTCATGATGCCTTGCGCATGGCGGATAGCAACGGCCGTTGTGACTTGGTGGGCGCAGCCCGACAGTTGATTCAGCATTCGTTTGGCGTGTTCGGGGTGGGCTGGTTTGCCAAAGCACTCGTTTGCCATATGAACCACAGTATCTGCGCTAAGTGTCAGAAATTCTGTGGTTGTCTCGGGTAATTTAGCCAGTGCTGAGTCGAGTGCTTGTTCCGCGCCTGAGCCAAATACTGATAAATCGGGTTCCGCCCGACTCGGCACAACGACCACGTTTAGTCCAGCACCGGTAAGTAGTTGAAGCCGGCGAGGTGACTTCGAAGCGAGAGCGATACGATGAGTATTTGTCATCAAAAATTCTCCAAAAAAATGAATGCTTCGCAATCGACTTCGCGTTGACGCGAGTAACCGACTATGGCTAGATGGTTAAGTACGCTTGCTTAGTGGAGGCAAGGATGCCGAATGTAATGGTCCTATCAGCGCTCGCTTTGGTCTTGGCACAGACCCCGGGAGCCGTCGCTCCTGCTGCCAATTCGGGTGCTCGTATTCCCGCCATGATGGCTGAGGCACAAGAAGCGCAATTGAGTATGAATCAAGGCATGCGACGAACCGTTGATATTCTCAGAGAAGCTCGCCAGGGATCAGATATTGTTCGCATGAGCTGCGTTAATGAGAAGCTGACGGTGATTAAAGGGATCATTCGTATCTCAGAAGATGCCTTTCGAGGTTTGACGCAAGCGGCTTCCCGCAATGATGAAGACCAAGCTTCGTATGAGCACAACAAGATTATGATCAGTCGGGACCGCGTCAACAGTCTGACCGTCCAAGCGGTGAACTGCGTAGGCTCTTCGGCGACCGCAACAGGTGAGACCGAGACCAACGTGGATGAAGCTCGAGCTATCCAAAATAGGAACGTTTTAGCCACTCGACCGATCTTTGGTGACAGTCGAGAGTGGCAAGATAATGAAGTGGCGCAAGCTGACACCGACAGCACATCCGCCGCCGACGGCGAGAGCGATGGTGCAGACTCCACGGATGATTCGGGAGCGGCTGGGGTCAACTCGACTGGTGGCGGTTTGAATGAGGGCGGAAGCATCGGTACCAACCCAGGCACTGGGGGTGGAGACACCAGCGGAAGCGGTGGAGGTGGAACGACCGAGCCGCCGAGGCCGCCTGCTTCAGCCAGTAACTAATCATCCACGAGAGATCGCTCGTTGGCTAACCCCGCCAAGCAGAAGACCACTGCTTTGTGGTTGTTTCGTCTGTGTCTGGTCTTGGGTTTACTGATCATTCCATCGATCTTGCCGATCACTTGGATGAATGCCTCACGACGCGATGACCGTGGCCGAGACGACTTGCGGGTTAAGGCGCTCGAGCAGCGTGTTGCTGAGTTGGAACGTCGGGTGCTTAGCCAGACATTGGCTAGCAAAGTTGCCGCGTCCAACAAATCCTCTGTTCAAAGCCCTTCTGCACTAGAATCAAGGGTTGAGCCCGAGGCTTTGGAGGGGACTGATGCGCTTGCAAACCCACAACTAAAGCTACCCAGTTCAGGAGCACCTATTGACCCTTTAGCTACGCGTATTCAGCGAAGGCTCGCTTTGGTTGAAACGGTGATTCGATGGCGGCGCAGCGACGAGGCTGGTCGAGAGCTATCTCACCATAGTGCGGGAATCGGTGTCGTTCATGGCTTGTCGGGTGATTTGTTGGTTCAGCGCACGGTCGCCGACCCTTGGTCGGATCTGACCCTTCGCATGCAGCGAGAATTGGCGCAAAAGAAAGGCGGTTCAGCGCAAGTTCTCTACCGGATTTGGGGCAGTGGTCTGCAGGTCTTAGGTGACCGCGGTAAGGTCAATTCGCAAAATGCGATGATCTTTGATCAACCCTTACGCATGAAGACTCTTGGTGGTGACTTAGTGCGTTTGCAAAATGTTGGCTTTCCTGGGGAAGACGATGATCCGGCGATCCTGCCGAGTGTGAATGATACGGTCCTTGGCTTTCGCTGGCCGAGCGCATTGCGTGCTGGTCTTCCTGAGCAAACAAATCCTATACAGGCGGAACTTGCGTTCGGCGTACCTAGTCCGGGTTGCGCAGGTTGCGTCTTGTTTAACGCCCAAGGGTTTTTGATCGGGCATGTGGATGCGGCGGGACAGCATCAGTTGCTTCCGGGTATGGAGCAACCCTGATGTGGATCGATTGCCAAGAGCAGTTGACGCAATTGGTCGGGTCCGTTGCTCCGAATGAAATCTGGATCGATACCGAATATGATAATCAGCGATATTTCGCGCCGCGATTAGCTTTGGTTCAGATCGCCTGGTCAGGTGGTGCTGTGGTGATTGACCCTTTAGAGGTCGATTTAGCAGCGCTTAATGGCTGGGGGGGGGGCGTTGGTTTAGTCATGATGGAACTCATGATTGGTTATTGCTTGATCAGGCTGGCTGGCAGCCAGTTGGCGAATGTCTAGATACTCAGATCGCTGCTCGCCTTTTAGGCTACGAACGATTCGGTTTAGCTGCTTTAGCAGAGGCCATTTTGGCTGTTGAAGTTGATAAGTCAGAACAACGGAGCGATTGGTTGCGACGACCGCTCACGCTTGACCAACAAACCTATGCCTTAGGTGATGTGGTTCATTTGCGCGCCATGACTGATGTCTTTCGCCGTCAGATTGATGAGCGTCAGCTCAATCAGGCTTGGCAAGAAGAGTCCTCATTGGTGCGCTTACGAGGCGCTCGCTTGATTGAGCGTCAGCCGAAACCATTCTGGAAAATAAAAGATCTTCGCAAAGCGCGTCCACTCATACTTGGTCGTGCCGAAGCGATTCTAAAGTGGCGCTTCGACCAGGCACGCGCGCGAAATCTTCCTGAGTTCAAAATTCTTAGTGATTCCGTCATTGTGCGTTTAGCATGGGGTAAAATTAAGCCTCGAGAACGCAGTTTGGCGATCGCACTTAAGCAGGCAAAGCCCTGTGAGTGGCCGAAAAGAGAGCGACCTGAACCCAGTTCAGCGCCATTAGAGAAAAAGCTTAAAGCATGGCGAAGCGAACAAGCAACTCAGCTGCCGATGGACTTGAGTATGGTTCTTCCCGGGCGGTGCTTGACGCAGTTGGCCCGAGGCAAAAGTCCTCATGAAATTGAGGAGTTGATGGGCTGGCGACAGACGATCTTTGGTGAGCAAATCGAAGCGCTGATTAGTTGATCCACTGATCGTCTTTGGATTTTCCACCTTTAATCACATTGAGGTTGGGTTTTCGATTGCGTTTCATTTTTCGACGTAATGAGGCGAGTCGAAGCTTCTGTCTCCAGCGTTTGGGATTGGCGGCTCCTGTGATCAATGCCCAGCCGGTAATCATGCCCCCGAGATGGGTGGCAGAGCTGCTCGCTCCACCCGGACTGACGGCAAGGAGTACCTCAAGACCGACCGACAAATAGAGGAGTTGCATTCCGGTCAGGGGGAGGATTCCGAAGAGACGGATCGTTCGTCGGGCATTCACCAGACACCAGCAGACGAGTAAACCTAAGGCCCCTCCGCTCGCGCCGATCACCGGGTTGCTTGGCGATAAGCCCAAAAGAGCTGAGAGTGAGGCAAGGACACCGCCACCGATCACGCAGAATGTGGTGACGATAAGTAATCGCCGCGCCCCAAACTGCTTTTCGATATCTAATCCAAAGAAATACAAGAGCAGTAAATTACCGATCAGGTGACCAACGCCTTCGTGCAAGAAACTGTAGCTGACTAAACGCCAAAGCTGACCACCTAAAACAGCTTCATATTGGAGTTCTAGGTGCGTGACCCAGAGTCCGCCGCCGGCTCGTATAGCAAGCATCGAAACGATGTAGCTGAGGCATAAGCCAATCAGCATTTTACGGAGCATGGGTGTTGGAGCAGGGAAATACATCGGTTACTTGGAGTTCACACATCCATCAGTAGCAGCCTTGAGCCAGGCTTGAGCAGGTGCGTTTTGTGGTGCTTCTACCCACGCAAGACAGCGTCCGGTTTGTCTCCAGCTTAGCGCGAACCCGTCGCTAATCACGGAGCCGCTTGCCGTGACTTTTGGTGGCTTTGAGTAGCGATTTTCTAAGCTGATTTGCAGTAGTTTTCGGTAGCGTTTCGCCGCATCATCATCATCGGTTGCTACTGCCGCAACAAAAGCGACAGATTGACCCTTCGTGAGAAAGGCATAGCGGTCACCGCCCCAACCATCCGCTAGTTGCTTTGCCTCCTGATCACGTTTGCCTAAGGGCGAGACTAAAAATCGCATGCCGAGTTCGCCCAAACGATTGCGAAGAGCCACCTTGTAGCCCTTGAGCATACTTTGGCTGAGTTTGAAGTCGACAGCTATCGGGCGGTCTTTGAGGTAGCGCTCCGGATGCAGAAGCTGCTCGGTGCTCTTGGGTGGATTGCGATGCAGCTGATCAACACCGCTAAAGTCTGAGGACTTTTCCATGGTTCGCATGAGCAGTTCCAAAGCGCCCACGTAGGGGAACGTCAAGCCTTGGCGCATGTAGTGTGGGACGTGACGAGCAGTCAGTGTCGGGCCGTTGGCGATTTTGTCAGCCATGGCATCCACCGATTTTCGCAATTCCGGTAGATCGAGCCGCTGCATGAGATGAACGACCATGGTGATCGTCGCGTCGCCTTCGATAACGGCACTCCGGGCAATCGTCGCGTCGTCATTTTCTGGGATTCTCTTGAGGGCGGACTTTAACCCAAAATGCTGATGTTGCAGCGCATGGGTGAGTTCGTGCGCAATGATCGGGCGTTGCATCAATGTCGCGAGCCAAGACGCGAGGACGAATCGATCCTTAAAGGGATCAAAGTAACCAGCGACTTGGGCGGTCACAAAGTCTTTGAGTGTTCCGCGGTAGTCGAGTTGGCGCGGAATCAAGCCTAGATGTTTGAGTAAGGAGGCTTCGAGTTCAAGCGCTTGGCCAGGGTATTCTTCTTCAATTCTTTTGCCCACATAGCTGAGAATCTGATCCCGGCTATGACTGACCGCAGGCACTGTTCGCAGAACTTTGAGGTTCCTCAGTTCGCTGACCTCTTTGAGGATTCCATCGACCAGTTGCTGGTCGGCACTTCCTTCGACTTGAGCAGGCGAGCCGATAAGCAATTGCAAGGCTAGGCTAAGTGACAGTAAAAAGCTCATGATACGGCGTGCCTTTCCCGACATACTCTTTGTTGAGTACAGTGGTGGGTTAGGACAAGACGTTCTTTGCATGAAAGGGATTTCAATGCGCGTGCTTTTATTTACATCGTGTTTGGCGACCGCCTGTGCGTCTGCACCGATTACAGGTCCGGACCTGAGCGGTCTTCGTATCTATCCGAAGTCCAGTGTGGAAATGGGGCGAAGTAGCTTTAAATCGGGTTCGGGAACACTTAACATGCAAGTGGATAACCGAACTCAAAGCCCCTTAAGTGTGGGTTCTTTCGCAGTGACAGTTAAGGATGCGGAAGGGGCCGCGTTTGAGCCCATAAATGGTTCAGGTGATGGCGAAGGTGTATCATTAGGCCCGTCTGAAGGTACGGTAGTTCCTATCGCTGTGAAGTGGAATTGGCCGACGGAGCAAGTAGAGATGATGGCCGTTGTTGAGCGGAAGCTGATCAAGCTTAGAGTCGAAGGGTCAGCACAAATAGGAGGAAAGAGTGTGACCATCGGCGCGCCGACCAGTCTGCCGGCACCTGTTCTTCCTATTGTTTTGGTGCGGCATGTTGAAGCGACGCGCGAGGGTAATCTATCGAGCGCCGAGCTTGGTTTTCGCTTCGAGGTCCGTAACGACAATTTCTTTTCGGTAAAAATTAGTCGTTTGACGGTGTCCGTAAACGTCGAAGGCGTTGAGATGGCTAATGATCAGGTCTTGACGACGGGTGAGCGAGTCGGAGCCAATCAAAGTGTGATTCTAGAACTCCCTCTTACGATGGATTCGGAGACTCATCCGAAAACGCTTCGGCAACTATTACGGCGCGGTAACTTGGCTTACACGGTTAAGGGTAAGGTCAAATTTCACGGGATTGAACAGCCGGTCGATATCGCTGCCGAAATCCAATTTCCGGAGTTGTAGGTCATCCTTACACTGCTGGCTGCTGTTGGACTAACGCTTCTACCGGATCCTCCTCAGTCAGGTCGTCCGCTGGAAGTTCGTGTGCCGCTCGGTGTCGGTAATTTCCAGAGCGCTTCCCTGCGTATTTGCCACGAAATTGGTGTGCCTATCGCAGAGGTTTTACTGGTTCGCGGACAAGGGGGGAACTGGGTTGGTGTCGTTGATGGTCGCTTGGTCAAGGGGCCTCGAATTGGCTTGTGGATAAGAGTTCGGCAGCGGGGCGCTTATCGGGGCGTGCTTGGCAGCGTCGATGACCCGATCTGGATTGAAGTTGGCGAAGCAGCCTTGGACGTGCGGCCCTCATCTCGTCCCGGTGGGTCAGGTTTGGAGCACGTTCGCAGGGCAAATCAACGTCCATTACTCGGTTTTGCAGATTATTCACCAGCTTTGGAGTTGGTCCGCGCCGTGGATCGGCTATCTGACCGTTTTGCTCGTCGTCGCCATGACGGGCGGATGGTGGTCATCGATCGAGGGCGGATCACCGACCGATATCATCGACTACGACTCGATGGTCTCGATTTAGTTGATCCGTACGATGGGAGTTTAGCTGATTGGCTCTATTTGGCACCCGGTTTTGACCTGACCCTCGCGACGACTGCTGTTCAGATTGAGAGACAACCGCAACGAGGGCTTGGTGCATTCGTGGCGGCGGGCTCGCCTGGGCGCGGTGTGTTGCATGGGAGCTATCGATCGGGTGTACATCGAGTGACTGTGGATGGTCTGCTCGATCTTTATCAGTCGGGTTTGACGATCGATGAAGACCACAGCACCAACTTACCCAGTTATCACGACAACCGACAAATTGATGATCGTGGTCGCGGCGTATTGATGGTGTATCGTGGCGTGTTTAGCGATCAGTTGAAGGTATCTGCAGGGCTCATGCATCGTGCCGATGCGGGCTATATGGGTGTTTGGGATACCTTGGCTCACGGTGAGTGGCGCCAGCGGAACGCAGCCTTGTTCAGTTTGCTTCGTCAGCCGTTACCGTGGGAGCCGACGCAAGCAAAAATGCGTGTGAACCTCGGTATCTGGGCGCACGATGATCAACGACAAATTGCAGGGCCTCGGCTTAGCCTTCGGGATGCGGACGCCGATGGCAACGCGGAAGCGTTTCCAGAGGGTGTCTTGTACGCGCAAAACCATCAGTTCTGGAATGCCGATGTTGAACTCGAGGTCTTGCAGAGGTTTGATAAGTTACTGATCGGTCTGGGGTTGAATGGTTTAGCCGCCGGTATGATGGCAGGAAGTGTATCCACTAATCGTAGCGATTCGGGTGTCGCCTTGGGCGAACTCAAGAGTCATCCTTCATTTGGCGATCGAGCCAGTTTTGTCGACGGTTTTGGTCGCGCATCGTTGCTTGTTAAGTTTGGTCAAGGACCATGGCGAATCGATGGTCAGATAGGTGGTGTGGTTGCACCTCGTATTGAGCGTTCGTGGTCAGGAGAATTGACCTTGGCTCACGAGCTTCCTGGGCAAAATTTATCGATTGGTGTCTGGTCGTTGCCGCAACTTAGACTCTTGGATCGTCACTTGGCAGTCGATGGTTATTTGGCTCAAGGACTGAGTGATTCGATGCCGTATGGTCGCTCGGTGCTGGATAGGGGTGAAGGGCTTGCTGCACCTTATTCCGAAGGGGTGCGGTTTGATGGGCGGGCTCGGACATCTCGAAGCAGCGGGATTTGGTTGTACGGTCTTGATTTAGGCCTCGAGGAACTTGCTCACAGCTCCGACGGTGTAGATCGCTCGGGAACAGCATCGCCCATGGCCGACGATGGCTCGATTCGTTCGTGGTGGGTTGGCGGACGCATGGATTTTGCTGCTTTTAGCGGTTTGCGCTTTCACGGTTCGATTTGGTTGGGTCGTAGCTTTGCTCAGGCGATTTCAGGTCGCGGTTCAGACCCTCCTGATTTAGATCAGCCATGGGTTGCTTTAGCTGAAGAGCCGAGTTGGCGTTGGCGCAATAGTATTGCTCAAGTGATCGATAAGCATTGGATGACGGGTGGTGGTTTGGAGGCGATGAGCCCTTTGAGCAATTCGCGTCGAAGCGCTTTGACGACGCTGCATCGTTTCGATTTGCCGACACAGGTTCGAATCGATGCTTGGATTCGCTACCAATATAAGCAGCTCGGTACGACCTTGCGCGCCGATAATGCGATGGCGCCTTATCTGGTCGCACCGCTTCCACGACCGGATCGGGTACCCGGCTTATTACCGATCATGCCGCGGCGGGTATTAATCTCATTTGAGTGGCGTCCTCACGGGCGCTCGGGTCGAGTGAGCCCTTTTTAATCGCGGTTTTGGTCAATTATTTGGGAGGATGAGTTTTGGCACCTACTATGGAGGTGTTCAGGGGTGTTCTACCCTCGAAGGAGGTCAAATGTCCGACCAACACCGCAAGGTTAAGCAAAGCGTCTATTTGCCTGAAGACATGCTGACTCAGCTTCGTGCTGAAGCTGAGCGACTCGAGCGGCCCTTGAGTTGGGTGCTCAATCGCGCTTGGCGAATCGCTTCACCATCGATCGCTGCTATTCCCGATGCGTGATCGCTTATTGGATTTGTAAGGTCAGAGTACCCGTGCTTTGAGCTTGTGTGAGCAGGTACCAAGTCAGTGTACCGGCAACACCAGCCCCACCGACACCTGCAGCAATCCACGGCCAAATGGCTTTGCTTTGTCGGCGTGGTCGGTCGCTGCTTAGTGTGATCGGTTCTGTTCGTCGGGTTTCACGACAGCCGATCGTTCGATCAACCAAGACGGGGAAGTCGCCTTTGACCCGAACGCCATCTAAGTTGAGGGGGAGAACTTCTCGGCCTCGTTTGACGCTGAGCTCACCCGCTATAATCAACTGAGCCTGACTCATGCATGAGCGTTGATTCTCACCTTCGAGTTGGAGCGATGCGTTTCCAGAGTGCAGCAAGTAACGCCCAGGCGCTAAACCGACGAACTCGGCGCATTGGTTGGCGTTGAGTCGTACACTTTCGATTTCGAATTGGCGGTCACTGACTTGATTGAATGACAGGGTTAGAGAGCAGTCAGCCTCCAGACCAATAGTTACCTCGGCTTGCCCGATGCATCCCTCATCGCCTTCTAAAAGCTGTACTCGAGCTTCGAGACCGTGAAGATCTAAGCTACGAGGTCGATCCAGTTGTGCTTGTAGATAACCTTCGCTTCGCGCCGGCACGCTGCACAAAGGCGCCCGGGGAACAGCGACGAGACTTGGGCTGTGGATAGAGGGTGTCAATTCTTCTTCTTCGCCCGGTGGCATGGCGTCTTCTGCTTCAGGTGAGCTGCTCGATTCATCGCCATCCATCGGCATTTCATCGTCACCGTCAGGCATTTCATCATCGCCTTCTGGCATCTCGTCGGAGGCGAGCAGGGGTAGCGTGGCTCCTCGCGCCGAGGGCGTATTAATGACCCCAAAACAGAGCGCTAAAACCAGGTAAAGGCGGGGCATCAGTTGTCCTCCGCCGAAGCAAAGACGGCTGCGGCTCTGAGCGTCGCCAAGCCGCCTTCACAGTTGGAGCATGCTACGGTTCCACCCGCAATTAACGCTTGGTTTTCGCCAGCTGCACTGGCGGTTATCGCCCCAGATAGACCCGGGAGTTGGGAAGCCATTGAAAAGCCATCCGCACGATCATCGAAAAGGGTGTAGCCATGACGCGGTTCGGACAACTGTAAATCGGCAAAGCCTCCACCAAAGAATGCTCGTTGCCCCTGACTCAGCCGC
>CACGMS010000026.1 GCA_902574205.1 uncultured Candidatus Hydrogenedens sp.
GTGGTCCGAATCAGCGATGCGACCGAGAGGCATCGCAGTGTATTCCGATCAACTCGTGCACCGAGGATCTCGAATGCCCGCCGCGCCAGCGTTGCCAAGCGCGTCGTTGTTTGGTGACCCAAACGGGAGATCGTTGCGACCATCACAGCGTCTGCCCGATCAATGACCGGTGCCTTGAAGGGCGTTGTCAAAGACCTTAAATTTACTCGCCCAGCTTGATGCTTTTGACGAGCTCAGTCAGCGCTTGGCGTTTGACGTGGATCGTCTCATCGAGGGTCACAATTTGCGCATTGATCTTGGCGATAGCCGCTTCGTTTTTGCCTAAACGCGTGCTGAACTCCTTGGTCAGCGAGCGATTGACCTTCGCCTCTCCAAGCGTTGAGATGTTTCTGCGAAGGCGCTTTTGCTCATCATTAATACGCTTGCGTTGCTTGGCTAACTCGCGCTTTTGTCGTTTGAACTCATCAAGCTCTTTGTTGGCTTGCCGCACTTGCTCAATGGCTTGTTTGACCTTTGCTGGTGCATCGCCCTCAAGGTAGAGTTGGAGCGCTTGACGAGCCAGCGGGTGCTGCCAGTTAAAGCGCCGAGGAACCGTCTGTTCATCGGTGACTTCAACGGTGGTGGAATCGCCCGTAATCGTCGCTGGGATGTACCACGAGTTGTTGTGCTCACGCGTATCGGCTGGCGCGTTCTTCAGGCTCCAGCCATCACGTTTGACGATCCGCAGATAGAGTTTCGATGGCGCATCGTTGGTGAGCCGCGTGATCTCAAACTTTTGCGTACGTCGCTGGCGGGTTTCACAGCGCACTCGACCATCTGCAATCGAGAGCAGTTTGGTGCCCTTCCTGTCTTGGCTCATTGAGGGCTTAATCGAGATGCCGCGTTCGAGCGAAAAGGGGAGGAAGGTTTCGGCGTCGGCCTCGATGCGATTAAAGACGCCAGAGCCAACAAACATGCCATTGGATAACACCGTCACCGGTCCACCTTGCAACATGTAACCGGTGTCGTTCTTAAACCGCACAGCGCGGTAGGGGTGGTTACGCGCATCACCGCCGGCATCCGGGCGGTACAAGAGCAGGTCCTCACCATCGATCTTACGATTGACCAAGCTGACCAGCGTGCTTGATCGGTCTGGCACGGTCACTCGCCCAGGCACGTCGTAGCGAAAGAGTCCACGCATGGCTTGTCCTTTAGCGCCAGTTCCTTGGGCTGCTGCATAGTCTGCGACGTCTACTTTGCCGGCACTAGAGACGTTCATGCTTCCGCCACCTCTAGCCGAGCCCATGGTACCGAGTCCGCCCCTTCCAGGACTTCCAATCAGCGCTGAAACGCCGTCGTCGCTGAAATTCATCGAGGCGGATCGGCCCCGTTGCTTACGTCTCATCTTAACCGCTTTTTCGAGTTTGCGCGAGGAGCCGACGGCGGCTGCAGCGACCGGTGCGTTCGCTTGACCGTGCTTGACGCCAACCGCTGGTCGCTGGACAAAGTGCGGTTTATGCAAATCATAGCGAAAGCTTATCGGTGAGCCGCTCGATAGCGACAACTCGACTTGGTTCCAGTCTTCTCCGCTTGTGTTGTCGACTACGGCCCAGCCCTGCAGCAAGGCACCTTCCTTCGCATTACCCAAGACGAGGCGATAAGCCGGTTTCCATGTGGGCATTTCAGCGACGTAGCTAACCAAGAGATCATGTTTGCCCGCATGGTCAAAGCGAACGGCGAGCTCGACCGGTTTCCATTTGCCTTGGTTGAGGCTATGATCGAGCACCTTCTCTAGACCGACCTGTAGCGGTCGATCGAGCACTTTGACTCGCGTGATCGTACTCAAGGCAATATGCGCGATGTCGCCGTCTTTGGATAAGGCGAGGTGGGTTTCGTTACTGCCCTCTTCGATACCGACGACCCGACCGCTGTAGTGAGCAAAATTGTCCTTGGTTGTGACGGATAGACGAGCGCCACGAAACGCTTGGAGTAAACTGACTAAGCCACCACTTTGCCGCACCTGCGGCGGCAGCTCATCTAAACGTTGAGCTGCGCTCTTATCGATGGGAAGGCTGATCGACTGACTCTGCCCACCGGCTTTATCGATGACGGTCAAAGAGGTGAGCAGATCGTTGATTTGTTCTGGACGAACCGCCAGACGTAAGGTGTCGCCATGCATTTCGCCAGCGCGTTCAAAGTAGGCGATTCCATTTTGGTACAACACCACCCTCTTGACCGGTAGCGGGTCGATGTTGTTGGTCTGCATGTGTGAGCAGCCGAAAAGTGAAGTGGCGGCAACTAAGATGGCGAAACGCATCGTCGACTCTCCTGTGAGACTTGACCCTGACGTGTTGAGTGGCTTGCCGTCAATCACTCTTGCGCGTTTCGGGTGCTTTACAGACCGGGTTGAGATCGGCAAGTTCAACACCGTCAAATCCGAAGTGTTTCGGAAAGGAAAGATCATGATGCGTCTTGCTGTTTTAGGTGTTCTACTTGCTCTCCCACAGGTCGCCGAGGCGCGCCCTAGAGCAAGGGTTAACTCGGTCTCTTTTGGAATTGGCGCGTTTCCCATTCAGATTTCGGGATTGAGTGACGTTCACCTCAGTGACGGCGATCGGTTTCCAAATGCAGAAGGCCGTTTGAATCTGGAGCTAGGACGCCATAACACAGACGGTCCAGGGCTTCTGCCCGCGGCTAAGTTTGGTTTTACCTTGGGGCGCGGTATGGTACTCGGTGCCTTTGATCTTTACGCCGGTGCAACGAATGGTGTGACCGGTGCAGCGGCACTGATCGGCGTCGATGTCCGAGTGAAGCAACGCAACTTTACCATCGGTGTGCCTCTGCGGATTGGGGCGATCACGGCTGGAGCAGACCTGGGCACGGCGACGCTTCTTACGGGAGCCACCGGCCCAGTGATCCTTGAGCAAGGGACGATCAACGAGGGTGATGCGCTGAACGCGTCGATCAACGGGGTGATGGCAAGCGCCGGTGTGTTGGGCGAGTTGTGGATCAGCAAGAAGTTGGCGATTCGGGGCGAAGCGAGCGTCCAGCAAGGTGCGTTTTCGGGGTTTACGATCCGAGCGGGTATCGATGATCCGGAAACCACAGAGACTGACGAGCGAGTCGCCATTGACGGTGATGACATCGCCATTAAGAAGCCGGACGGAAGCCTGGATCAAGCAGGCATGACACCGGCTGGCGGGACCTTCGGTGTCTCCGGTTTTGTGGGCGTGACGCTGAAGTTTTAGCCAGTCCAAGCTGATTATGGACCGGCTTGTTTGGGCGAGAGAACTAACCACAATGATGCTTTGGAGTTCCCCTACTTTTAGCCAAAGGCTTGGACCTAGTTTATTCGGATCTTTCGTTGATGTGGTATCAAGCTGATCTAAAAATAAAGAGGAGACCTGGTGCGTAGCGGTTTAGTGTCGGTTTTAGGTTGTGTTCTGTTGACCGCATGCATGGACGACTTACCCACCGTGCCCATTGATGTGGCGCGCTGCGGCGATAACAGGGTTGATGCACCCGAGACCTGCGATGATGGCAATGCCGTCAACGAAGATGCCTGCACCAACGCCTGTCAACGAGCGGCGTGTGGTGATGGTATCGTGCGCAATGATCTGCAATTCGATCATGACGACTACGAAAGCTGCGATGACGGCAATGCAATCAACGAAGACGCGTGCCTGTCCAAC
This sequence comes from uncultured Candidatus Hydrogenedens sp., assembly GCA_902574205.1. Lineage (GTDB taxonomy): Bacteria > Myxococcota > UBA4151 > UBA4151 > UBA4151 > CACGMS01. Next base: position 3,672 of record CACGMS010000026.1, read on the forward strand.
TGCTCCGAAGCGTCCTGCGGTGATGGCTTTGTGCGTACGGATATTGGCCCTGACGATTGGGGAGCGGAACGTTGTGATGACGGCAACTATGACAATCAAGATACCTGCAGTCGTGATTGCAATCCCGACGATCATGGCAACGATTTCCAAACGGCTACGCCTCTATTTGAGCATCAGCCCATGCCTGGGCAAATAGAAAGCGGTGACTATACGGATTGGGGGGATTTCTTCGTTTTTCGCGCCGACAAAGATGGTTTATACACGTTTTCTACTGCAAATGGCGCAGCACCGAGCATCTTGGATACGGACTGCGAACTGGTTAATGATGATAATCGTACGCTGGGCTCCACGATCGGCGGCGCGCACTGTCGTATGGAGCTTGCGATGCGCAGCGAACAAGTCATCTACTTGCGCGTTGATAGTCACGAATCCGGCAATTACACCGTCTTTGTCGAAGGGCCCTGCGGTAATGCGGTGATCGAAGATCATGAAGAATGTGACCCAGCTTCGGTGAGTGAATGGGATGCCTTTAGCTGTCGATCAGATTGCCGTATTCGGCGCACACTGTCTCTTGGCGACGACACCAGTTGTTCGCTCGATGACGGTAACGTCTATTGTTGGGGGTCTTGGTTGCATCGCATCCCTGGAGGCTTGCCGGCGAATGAGCCTGGCAATGACGTTGATTGGTCGACACAGCAGGAGGAGATAAGAACGCCATGTGCGGTTCGGCCACAACCAATTAGCAGCGGCTTACCGATCACTTATTTCACCCACGCCGGGAAAGGGGTTTGCGGACATAATCGCAGCGGCCAACCATTGTGTTGGGGCGGTGATTTGGCGCATCGTGGCTATGATGAAACGCTGCTGTCGAGGGCGCGCGCCTGCGGTGCGCAGGTAAGCGGTGATCAATGCTTTGAGACAGCAGTGGTCCTCCCAGAGGAGGACTATGGATCAGCTCGCGGCCTGGGCATTAACGCGCAGAGTCAATGTATGGTTGTTGAGGGCCGTGTGATGTGTTGGGGTGCTTGGCTGCCCTCGGCTTATCACGGTGAACTTGGCCGTAGCATTGATGAGCAAGCAAGTGACCCGCAGGTTGAACTCAAACCCGAGGCGGTCGCCGGTTTTGATGCCAACGATCCTCCCATTTTTATCGATGGTCATTTGCATACGATGTGTGCGCTGACTCAAGGGGGTAAAGTTTGGTGCTGGGGCTCGAATAGCTTTGGGCAACTTGGTCTCGGACAAACCACCGGTCCGGAAACCTGCAGCGGTGGTCCGTGTTCGCGTGCGCCCCAATTGGTGGATTTGCCCGGCTTTATGATCGATGTTGAAGTCGGTGCGCACGCTGTTTGTAGTATTTCTCGCTCCGGAAAATTATATTGCTGGGGTAAAGCGACGGTCACAGTCGCTGACGAAACTGACGAAACTGACGAAACTGAAGCGTGTAGTGCTGGTCCATGCGTGACCAGACCCTATGATCTGTTAGAAAACACGGTTGAAATGAGCCAGAGAATCTCGCGCGTGGCGGTCGGTGATGCACACACCTGCGCCTTGGGTGATGATGGGGTAGTCACCTGCTGGGGTACGACACGCGATGGACGTCTAGGTATTGGTGATGAATTTCTCGAATATGGCGTGTTGGTTGAAGCTTACCCGAAGGTGCTGAGTCGATTGATCAACGTGACTGATATCGCTGTGGGTGCGCGACACAGTTGTGCGCGTGTGCGCAGTTCGCGTGGTCAAGCCGATCGCATTTATTGTTGGGGTGACAATAGGTTTGGGCAGTTGGGCAATGGGCAGATCGAACCTAATCAAGTCTTACCTATAAGGGTTCTTGGGCCTCGTTAGGACATTAACTTTGAGTTGTTCATTGTTGATGAGTGAACCTATCGTCTGCCTCAAAAGCTGGCGTTTTAGGCTACGGTCGACCAGTGAGGTCCATCAGCGTATTTGAGAGTTGGTCGAAGCGCTCTTGTTGCTCGACTGTGAGATCACCTTCGCTCAGATTGTTGGTCTCATATGGGTCATTTTCGAGGTCGTAGAAAGCAACGCTTCCTTGGTCAAAGCGGATCAGCTTGTATTGGCGGTCGCTAATGGTGCGACCTTCCCGAGTCGGATCAATCTCCGAGCCAAAAATTTCGCTGTAGATCCAGGATCGTTGGTCGTTGGTTTGTGATTGAGTTAGGTAGGGAACTAAAGAGACCGAATCGATCAATGCATTGCCCGCCTCAAGCTGTGCCCGTTCACGGCCGGTGAGTTCAGCGATGGTGCTGTAGAGATCGGCGAGGTTAACCGGTGCACTGACGTATCGACCGGGTTCGACTAAGCCGGGACCTGCAATCACTATGGGGACATGAATGCCACCTTCGTAGAGGGTGCCCTTCGCCGTCGTCGACGTACGAGGTGTAGGGATGATCTGACCGGTGGTTCCATTGTCGCCCACAAAAATTACCCATGTATTCGCCAGCGCCTCTGAGCCAATATGGTCGAATAAGCGACCAAGTTCGCTATCGAGTGCCTCGGCAGCAGCCTTAAAATAGTCCTTGCGGTTTTGGCGGATGTGTTGACGCTCGCCGGTCAAGCCAGTTTGCGTATGCAGGCCATCTGGAGGTCGATGAAAGGGGGTGTGCGGCGCCGTATAAGCAAGCCATAGAAACCAAGGTTTATCTGCAGGCTGACTGTCTAGCCAATCCCTCGCATCGTCGGTCATTCTAGTGGTGGCATACTCGTCAACGTCAACCGATCGCCCTCCTTCTGTTCGTGACCAGTTGTAGAAATCTTGATGCGCGCCAATCATCAAACCGGCGTAGAAGTCAAAGCCGGTTGATTCGGGATGGTCGACCCCACCATTACGTCCATTCGCCAAATGCCATTTGCCGATCGCTGCTGATGCGTAGTTCGGATTTAAGATTTGCGGCAGTGTCGTCTCTGTTGTCGGTAGCGCGGTCGTCTGGTTACCCAGTATTTGCTGACCGACGCCCGTGCGAAAGCTGTAGCGTCCGGTAAGCATAGTGGCTCGAGTTGGCGAACAGGTCGGATTGGCCCAGGCACGCTCAAAGACAACGCCTTCGGCGCAAAGTGCTTCGATCTGTGGCATCGGTACACGGTGAGCTAGTGGTGCAAGACATGGTGCGACATCGGCGCCGAGGTCGTCGGCGATGATCAGGAGAATATTGGGTGGTTGGACGGATGTGATGCCTGCGTCGTCAGCGCCCGCATCCATGACGACAGCCGGACCTGAGTCAGGCTCTATCCGCGATTCGTGTATGGGTTCTGTTGTACAAGCCGAGTTCGCTATCCACAACGTCACGAGCAGTGGATGCGCACGAATCCTCAGTCTTGGCACGCCAGATAGGCTTGAATAAAATCCAAGTAATTGACGTAGGTTTGATCGCATACTGATTCCCTGATTCGGCAAAAGCCCTCATTGCAGCGCTGGTCGGCATGACACGCGCCGTCGTCGGTACACGGGGTATCCCTTCGGCAATCGATAATGGCGCCGTCACTGCAATCAAAGCCAGGACAATTAAAAGTCATCTTTGTTTGTCCATCATGGTGCACACCCGTGCCGACTCCATCAGGCACTTGTTCAATGGGTTCACGGGCACCGTAGACGGCATAAGGTCTAAATCCATGCTGCAGCGGCTTAGTCAGCAGCAAGCTGTTCAGGGGTTCGTCTCGATCGATGAGATGATTGGTGATCACCGTAAACATGGAGGTTATGGCGATGGCGCGATGCTCGTCGTTGCCCCAATCGGCTTCGAAGAGATCCCTCAGCCATTGCGTTGGTCCGTCCGGGCTGTCTTGACCATGGCAAGAAATACACCGACCGCGATCCACCACCACAGCATCCCAATACTCGATCAGCAAATCATCCTCGCTGCAATTTCCTGTCGGTGTTCGTGCCGTACTTCGTGCACCGGTTCCTGAACTGCAGGCGTTTTCTATCGTGCCACAGGTCGTACTGTGGCATTGAGCCGACCATTCGATCCATTGCAAAAGAGCGGCATGTTCGGTTTCTACGCTAAATGCGGAACTCGCCGGGTCACCCATGAGAATACGCTCGAGGATGCTGCTTTGAGCGGGGTTTTCAAGGTCGACTTCGCCTTGATGAATCATGCAAGCCATCGTTTGGCATGGCGTATCTTGAGCATATAAACTCATATCGATGCCGGTCATATGGCATTCGGAGCAGCTGGTGGATTGCGTACCAGAGACAAAGGGTTCGATATAATGTGCAAAAAGAGTCGTTTGGCGCTCTTCACTGCATTCGGCAGGTATGGTGACCCCCGCATCAATCAGTGGGAGAGGAGTGTGCGGAATCTGCGGTGTGGCTGGGGGATCGGTCACACAGGCGACCGCAAGACTCAACAGCGTCATTAGAGCAAAACGAAACATAGAATCATCTTTTGGTGAGCGCGAATGGGTCCCGAATCACTAACTGATTATGAATTGCAGCGCTAGCCCTGCCGCTTGTTCGGTCAGGGCTTCCCTGGCGTTGCGAGGCCGGTTAGAAGCCAGAGTGATCGAGGGTCGACCTCTAAGGTACATTCTATGACTGGTATTGGAATTGGTATTGGCGCGCTCATCGTAGCAGTCGTCGGTTTTCTGTTCTTTAAACAGCAAGTGATGGCTCGAGTGAACGAGCGTATGACCTTTGTACAGCGGCGCGAAGGGCGTTTGCTCGAGGTGACCACCGCGATCTCCGAAGAGCTTCAGCTGCGGCCGCTCTTACTCAAGATCATTGAAGCTGTTTGTGAGATTCTCAACGCTGACCGCGCCACGTTGTTCTTGTATGATGAGCAGGCGAACGAGTTGTGGAGTGATGTGGCGCTGGGCTTGGATGAGTCACAGATCATTCGCTTTCCCGCGAGTGCTGGTATCGCCGGCAGTGTTTTCACTTCGGGCGAGACCATCAACATAACCGATGCCTATTCAGATAGTCGCTTCAATCAAGCGGTGGACAAGAAAACCGGTTATAAGACGAGCACGATTTTATGTCAGCAAGTGCGCACCAAAGCCGGTAAGCCGATCGGTGTGATTCAGGTCTTAAACAAGCAGGCGGTTGAAGACGACGAACTTGAGGAGGTCGTGTTTGATGAGGGCGATGAGCGAAATCTACGAGCATTTACGGCTCAGGCTGCTGTCGCTTTAGAGAACGCACAGCTCTTTGAAGAAGTGATGAACGTCAAAAACTTCAACGAAGCCGTTTTGCAATCCATGGCGAACGGTTTGGTGACCATTGATGCGCAAGGCACACTGACGAAAGCGAATAGAGCGGCGCTCGATGTCCTTGATTTGGGCGATCTCGACGCCGTGATGGGCAAGTCTGTTGAAGAACTCTTCACGGGAGCCAATGAGTGGGCCGCGGAAATGGTTCGCAAGGTGATCGACGAAGGGGGTGAAGATTCGAATCTTGATACTCGCTTGCACATGGGCGGTACTGAAGAAGACCCGATTTACCTCAACTGCAATTTTAGTGCTCAGCCGCTGAGGAATGCGAAAGAAGAGGGTATTGGTGCGCTGGTGGTGATCGAGGACATCACGGGCGAGAAAAGGCTTAAGTCAACCATGGCGCGTTACATGCCCAAAGAAGTGGCTGATCGTCTCTTAGAAGATGGCGAATCAGCATTGGGTGGAGCGCTGCAAGAGACCACTATTCTGTTTTCGGATATTCGTTCTTTTACCTCGTTGTCCGAACAGGTTGGACCCGTTGAGACGGTTCAAATGCTTAACGAGTATTTCGGAATAATGGTCGATCAGATCATGAGCAACGACGGTATTCTCGATAAGTATATTGGCGACGCGATGATGGCTGTTTTTGGCGCGCCATTCGCCACCGGAAAAGATGCAGATAATGCGCTTACGGCGGCCATCAATATGCACATGGCGCTTGGTCATTTTAATCAAATGCGTCGCATGAATGGAAAGAGCCCTGTCGAAATTGGTATCGGCCTAAATACGGGAGAGGTTGTGTGTGGAAACATCGGAAGCTCTCGTCGTATGGACTATACGGTTATTGGTGATGGAGTGAACTTGGCGGCGCGCTTAGAAAGCGCGACCAAAACCTATGGCGCGAAAATTTTAGTCAGTGAGAGTACGGTTGCTGCTCTGCAAAAAGGGTACGTGATTCGAGAGGTGGATCTGCTTCGCGTTAAGGGCAAGAGTAAACCGGTGGCTGTGTATGAAGCGCTGGACTGGACTGCCGCTTATCCCGAGCAAGCGTTTCCCAACAGAGACACGGTTTTGCATCATTTTCAGATCGGAACGGAATACTACAAAGGTCGTGCCTTCGAGCAGGCTAAACAGAGCTTCCACAAGGCGTTGCAGTTGCATCCCGGGGACCTTGTTGCTCAGCTTTATCTGAAACGCTGTCATGCATTTATTGAGTCGCCGCCGCCCGTCGATTGGGATGGTGTGTGGACGATGCAAACAAAATAATAGGGTCAACTTGCGTGGTCGCAACGGACCATTTGGTCTAGGCTGGTCTCGGAGAGTAACTCAGATGCATCGGTTGATCCTAAACCTGCCTGTCCTGAGTATACTTGTGTTTGCGGCGTGCCGACCAGCAGATGATCAAGCCGTTGATGCAGGACAGGTTGTACAAGACGCTGGTTCCGTGGAACCCGTGATCGACAGTGGGCCAGAGCCAGGTTGCACTTCGCATCAAGCATGCGGTGCTCGTTTCCGGTGCGTGCGGGGTGCGTGTGTTGATCGACCAGAAGCGCGTGATGGGTTCGTGTTTGAGCGAGTTCATGTTCCAGGACTTCATGAGCACTGGTCGAGTATGCCGATCCTATTCGGTGTCGGGATCGAGTTCTCTTCAGTGGTCGGTAATTTGGGTTTCGGGGGCGCCTTGTTCGATATGGACGGCGATCATGATCTCGATGTGTTTGTCGGCACTCAAGGTCACGGGATGCCCGATATCTCTCCCGCGTGCATCTATGAGAACAGGTCGCAGCCGACTCGGATGCACTTTGAGCCTGTTTCGGCTTATTGCGATGAGACGCGAGAGGAAATGCCGCATTCGGGTTTTGGGGTCGATGTCGAAGGCGATGGGTATCACGAGTTGGTCATGATGGGTGTGCACATTATGGAATTGCATCGCTTTTATCCCGAGCGTGAAGTGATCGATTTACGCGCTTTGGTGCCGACTGAAGACGGTCGCGCCAACTGCAATCCTGGCTCGGGTTTGAGTGCTGATATTAATCGAGATGGTCGCGTCGATCTGGTCTTGGGCTGCCAGCATGGGCCGATCAACGAGCCTCCGAATGCTGTGTACCATTTAGTCTTTCTCCAGTCGGCGACGGGCGGTTTCGAACTTCTTGAGCGTCAGGACTGGGACCGAGATCGTCCGATTTTGTTACACGCCCACGCCGTCACTCTGGGTTTGGGTGGTAGTGATGTGAACGACGATGGACTGCTTGATTTGTTGGTCTGCGAAGATCACATGCAGGGCGATTTACACCATGGCGATCCAGGGGGTGTTTATCTCGCCTGTCCGCCCAACGACGATTGTCGCTATCGTGCGTTTCGAATGGGGGACTATGAGAAGGCGCCGGGTAACTATATGGGAGCCGGGATTGTCGTTTTGGACGGCATCGGGCCTCATCTTTATTTCTCCGATATTGGTGCCAATCGATTGGTCGAATTGGATCGGTATCCTGCGCATGACAGGGCAGAGTCAGCGAATGCTGATTTGGCCGGGCTGAGTGATCGACTACCTTGGGTGAGTTGGGGTGTTGTCGTTGATGATTTCAACCGAGATGGACGCGACGACATCGTCGTGAGTCAAGGCTCTTTACTGATGGATGATGCCTCGATTTATGAGGCGCATTTTGATGCCGTCCTGATTCAGCGCGACGGCGCTCGCTTTAGTTTACACAGCGAGGATGTGGGGATCGAGCCCTTTACTCGAGAAGACAGCGAGCACTGGGCAAACCCATACTCGGGGCGAGGACTCGTTAAGGCAGATTTGGATTCGGATGGTATGTTGGATTTGATTCAGTTTGGATTGGATGGGAGACCGCGTATTCACCAAGAAGTACCCGTACTCGGTGGTCCGCCGCCTCGATGCACCCTCATTCCCCGTGATCGCTACGTCCCTGCTTTTGGTATGGGGCATGATTTAGTGGGCGAAGATGGAGTTCGCCGGTCGTGGGATGTTCAGGGGCAGATGCGGGTAGGTGCTTCGCCCTTTGTTTTGAGTCCTTGGCGCTCAGGGCATCTTCGGTTTCCTTCCGGCGCTCTCGTGCCTTATGATTGTGGGGACTCAACGGGTGCGATAGTGGTTGAAGAGCCGCAATGGCTGTCCCTCATGCATCAAGGACAGTTGGTTCGTATTCGCTTGACCGAGGACGCACCCGATCAGCGGGTTAGTGTATGGGTGGAACCGAGCCGTGAGTTTCTTGAGCCCGAAGCGCGTGATGACGGTGTGTATGTCCGTCTGCCTGAAGGTAGCCGTCAGATGATGCTCAAGTTTGGGGATCGTTGGTTGAGTCGTTATTATCCGTTGTAACCGGCTCAAAGAATGTGCCTGTATCTCCGCCGCTAAGCACCGAACCTAGGGCTTCGGTATCGAGCCCGGAGGCGATGACTACGGGTATGCCAGACCGGGCAGTACGCCGCGCAGCGATCAGTTTTGATTCCATCCCGCCGCGGCCGAGCGAGCTGCTTTTGCCGAAGCGAATCGGCGTGTCTGGATGATAGCTAGCTATACGCTGGCTGTTCGCTTCGCCGGGAGGCCCCGTGTAGAGCGCGTCGATGTTTGATAAGAGAATCAGCGCGTCGGCTTTGAGCGCCGTTGCGGTGAGACCAGCGAGCCGATCATTATCGTAAAATACGCCTTGCTTGTGCTCCATTTTGATCGCCGAGGTGATCGCATCGTTTTCATTGACGATGGGCACGGTCTGCAAATCCAGTAAGCGTTGGAGCGTGTTCGCGAGATTGCTCTGTCGATCCGTATTTGCAAAGTCCTCTTCGGTCAGAAGGACTTGAGCGCAGCGCATATCCAGATGTCCGAACAATTGTCGGTACTTTTCCATGAGCAGACTTTGACCCGCTGCCGCTGCAGCCGGACAATCATCGGTCGGTACCGGCCGCTCAAGCCCTAAGTAATTCGCGCCCAAACCAATCGACCCTGAACTCACCAGGACCACTCTTTTATTCTGGCTGGTTATGGACCGAATCGTTTCGACCAGAGCCCCTAATCGAGCGAGCGCCAAGCGGCCGTCCTCTCGGGTGACCACGGCAGTGCCCACCTTAATGACGATGATCTCAGCACGCCTAAAGCAATTTCGGCTGTCCATGGTGTTTCCAAAACGCATTCATTGCACCCTTCCCTAGCTAAGGAACCTCAGAAGCTTTGCCCAGAGTCAATGGTGGATGGTTTGACATTTAGCACCCCACTTAATCTCATTATTGTGTCAAGTAACGGGCGAAGAGGACTCGATGACGAACCATATCCCAGAGACGCTCGATGATTTGAATGTGCTTTTAAAGCGCTACCTTAAGTCGTCGCTCGATCATGAAGTTGAGATTAATGCCTACGTTCCGCCTGCCGAACTCAGATCGATTGTCGATATTGATCCGCCGGAAGAGGGGATCGGCGAAGACCAGCTCGCTGAGCTTGCAAAGTCCTACTTGGATCACAGCGTGCGTACGGGAAGCTGGCGCTATATGAACCAGCTGTGGAGCGGGTTTTCGCTGCCTGGTTTAGTCGGCGAGATGACGGCGGCTGTGAGCAACACTTCGATGTTTACCTATGAGGTCGCACCCTTAGCCACCTTGATTGAGAAGGCCATGATCCGTCGACTGTGCTCATTGGCCGGCTTTGAGGGTGGTGGAGGGCTCTTTGTCACGGGTGGAAGCAACGCCAATTTAGTGGCCTTGATGGCTGCTCGTTATCGCATGAGCCCCGAATCGTCTTTGCAGGGGATTGATGGTCGACAATTGAGGCTCTTTGTCTCTGATCAAGCTCATTACAGTTTCAGCAAAGCCGCTCATATTATGGGATTTGGTCGTGATCATGTGATTACGGTTGAGAGCGATGAGTTGGGGCGAATGAAGCCCGATGACCTAAAACGAGTGATCAACGAACAACGCGCTCTTGGCGCTGTTCCATTTTGTGTGGCTGCGACAGCTGGGACGACGGTGCTCGGTGCTTATGATCCACTCAATGCAATTGCCGATGTCTGCGACGAGGAAAATCTCTGGTTTCATGTGGACGGCGCATGGGGTGGCTCAGCGCTGATGTCTGACCAGCTGCGTCATCTCATGGCCGGGTGCGAGCGCGCCGATTCGCTGACGTGGGACCAGCACAAGATGATGGGCCTACCGTTGATCTGTTCGACCATTTTGTTTCGCGATCCCACCACGCTGCTCAAGATGAATGGTTTGGGCGGCGAAGATTATATCTTTCACGGATCCGATGACGGTGACTTGGGTCCAATGTCACTGCAATGCGGGCGTCGTGTTGACGCGTTGAAGTTATGGATGGCTTGGAAAGCCTACGGACGTCTTGGCTTTGCCGAGCGGATCGAGCGGCTCTTTGATTTGGCTCAGCATATGGGCACTCGAGTCGTTGCCCACGACCAATTCGAGTTAGTGGCGCCTGTTTCAAGTTTGAACCTTTGTTTTCGGTATGTCCCTCACCCTGATGCGACGGATGAGGAGATCGATCAGCTGCTGATCCAAGCGCGCACCGAACTGGTTCGAAGCGGACGTTTGTTGGTCAATTTTGCTCGCGTTCAGGGTCGTCCGTGTTGGCGAGTCGTCTTGAGTAACTTGGATTTGACCAAAGAGCTGGTCGACCAAGCCTTTGATGAGATCGAGGCCTCTTGTCGGCGTGTCCGGCTGGATCTGACTTAGCCTTTCTTGAGTGCTTCACAGGTTGCTTGCGGCGCGTTGGTCGCGTTAGAATCGGTTAGGAGGGTGGTGTATGCGTTGGCTCAGTGTTCTACTGCTGTGTGGCGCGTGTACTGCTCCTGAAGCGAATGACGAGCCGCAGCCGCCGGTCACAACGGATACGCAGGTGCCTGCGATGCGCCCTGTACCTCCTCCCACTTATCAGGATCTCGAGCCTGGGCGACGGTTGATTGCGATCGGCGATGTCCACGGTGATCGCTTGGCGGCGCAGCGAGCGCTTCGGCTTGCCGGTGTGATCGACGCCAACGACAATTGGTCGGGCAGTCAGGATCTGGTGGTTCAAGTCGGGGATCAGCTCGATCGCGGTGATGATGAACGAGAAATTTTAATCTGGTTTGCTGAGTTGGCTGACCAGGCGTTTGCTGCTGGTGGAGGGTTTTACGCGCTCAATGGCAACCATGAGACCATGAACGTCTCGCTTGATTTTCGGTATGTTACGCCGGCTGGCTATACTGATTTTGCCGATGTTCCGATCCCCAACGACTCCGAATTTGATGAGTTGCCACCCGAAGAGCGAGGTAGAACAGCCGCTTTTCGCCCGGGTGGTCCGTTCGCCATGATGTTGGCTGAGCAAAATACGGTGATTGTTCTTGGGCGCACCATCTTTGTGCATGGTGGCGTTTTGCCACAACACTTCGACAAAGGTCTGCGTGCGCTGAATGCCGAGGTGCAAGGCTGGATGCGTGGTGAGCGTGGCAAACCGAGCGCCGTTCGCGGCGATGAAAGTTTGGTGTGGAGTCGCCATTTCTCTCGAGACACTGGAGCCGAGCAGTGCGCGTTGTTAGCCGAGAGTTTGGATTTAGCCGGAGCCGATCGGATGGTGGTCGCACACACCGTTCAGTCCGGCGGGATCAATAGTGTATGCGGTGAACAGGTTTGGCGCGTTGATGTGGGCCTTGCTGCCCATTACGGTGGCTCGACCGAGGTGCTTGAGATCCAAGATGATGTTGTTCGCGTCTTGAGGGCGGGTCACTAGATTTATGGACACCAAGCGGGCAATGGAACTCTTGAATGCGGGCCTGGAGGAACATGGACTGACCGCCTTAGGTTGGTCAGCGGGCTGGGATCGGGCGCGGCGGCGGTTTGGCGCCTGCTGGTCAAAGCGTAAACGGATCACGTTGAGTCGTGTCTTAACCGAGTTAAACGCTGAGGATCAGGTTCGTGACACGATTTTGCATGAACTCGCGCACGCGCTGACCTTTGAGCGTCACGGAAGGGTACGTAGTCACGGCCCCGAGTGGAAGGCGATCGCTCGCTCGCTCGGGGCTTCGCCTCGAGCATGTTCGGCAAACGGGCTTTTACCTCCCGGACGATTTGCACTCGTACACCGTTCGACGGGTGAAATTTTTCGTACGTACCTTCGTCAGCCCAGGCTGATTGATCTGCGTGGTCGCTATATTCGTGGCCGAAAGAGCGAAACTCTTGACCAGCTGCAAGTGATCGAACTTTAGAGCAACTCGGCTTTGAGTTGATCGTCGCTGCCGCGAAAACCGACTTTGATCGCTTGCCCATCGACCTCGATAATCGGGCGCTTAATGAGCATGGGATCGTTGGCGAACTCGTCGGTCCAGCGATCATCATCCCAGGTCTTTTTCTCTTCGGGGAGCGCTCGGTAGGAACCGCCGCTTGTGTTGCGCATGGCTTTACTGCCCAGTGTGCTGACCCATGATTTGATCGTTGCCTTGGTGGGAGGGGTTTTACGAAAGTCGATCGCTTCGAAGACGACGCCCTCTTTTTCAAGCCAGGCTTTTGCCTTCTTGACCGTCCCGCAGCTGGGAATACCGTAAATTTTCATCGAGCGCTCCTTTGGTGACTGGGTCAACACCGTGGTCAGGTCCTGACGTCAAGTGCAAGCGCAGTCAATCGCGAGCTGTTGATCATGGTAAAAGGTTCTTCGAGACCTCATGGGACGATTTACGACCGGCTGTCTTTGCTGAAACGACAAAACCGGCTAGACTGCGTCACGATGAGGAGCAGCCCTATGAAAAAGCTGTGGTTTCCAGCCTTTGTTGCGATGTGTGGTTTTTCGTGTGCGCCGCCGAGCGGTGGCGACTATCAAGCCGTTCCGGAGAACGCCGATTTTGGCGCGCGTAATGCGGCATGGGAGAAAGATCCATGTGTAGATTACGACGCCGAGAGCTGCGCCACGCACCCGATGCATTGTCAATGCTCGGGAAGTGATGATTGGGCGCTGACCGACCGCCAAACCAACAGTCCGACCTTTGAGCAAGAGATCAGTCCGAGTTCTTTGGGTAAGGTCAGTTTGTGGGGTTATTACTGGGCGAATTGTGGGACCTGCGAGCAGCAGTTCGCGTACATGCAGTCGATGAAGGACGAGTTGGCATCGGAAGGTTATGATGTGGAGTTTGTGGGTGTGATGTATCGAGGTGGTGATGTCGGTCGGTTCGGCAACACGCCGCGAGATGCCATGGGCGCTTGCAATGGACCTCGCGCAGAGTACCCAAGCTGTACCGAGAACCCCACTGTTCGGGACCAACAAGGTCAAATGGTACCTGGGATCACTTTGGATATGCCAGTGGTGGTCAATGGCGGTTCGGTTGCTACGCAAAACGGTGTTGAAGCGCGAGGAACTTGGATGATCTATCGTGCGGATGGCAAGCTGTTCGAGTTCATTGATTCGGAAGAGGTGAATTGCCGGGACGATGGCTCGGCTTGCAGTTTCTTGGGCGATCCCCCGAACTGGCAGTGGCTCAAGGCGAAAATGAAAGCTGCGGCGATGGTGACCACGGGTGGGGTTCAGCCGTGTAGCTCTGATTATCCTTGCACTCACGATGGTCAATGGTGCCAGTACGAGGAGGGGCGATGTGGCGGTCAAGGTCGTTGCGTGACCAGTGAAATGGCGCAGACGGCTAATCGTTCGATGGGGCGTGTGGATCAGGTTTGCCCGGCCGAGGGACGAATGAAGGTCTGTACCTGTTCTGGACAAGAGTATGCCAGTCGCTGTGATGCCGAGCTGGATCAAGAGAATATCGATCATATGGGAGCGTGTAACTAACGTGCTAGCTCGTTGGATTGTGGGCTTTGCCCTTGTCGCCGTCTCCGCCTGCGCAGGCTGGGACGAAACCATACAACTCGATAAGCAAACTGCTGATGGAAAAGATGCGCTGTGCAACTACGTCTATGACTCGTGGGGCGGTGCACCTGTGACCTCGTTCTGCACACCGGAAGACGATGGTCGTTTGGTGCCCATTCTGGTGGGTCAAGGTGAGCGAGCAGAAGCCGTGGCAACCTGTGTTGCAGATTCGTCAGGCACGCGTTGGGTAGATTGCCCGACGGCGGATTACGTCGCGTGTGCTCAAGAAGTCGAGGCAGCTGCTGATGTGTGTGTGAGCCAGACGGGTTCAAGCTGCTTGCGTTTAGCTGACTGCGTTTCACGCGTGACGACCCCTTAGGAATCGACATGATCGCACTTGCATCCGTTGTTTTGGTGCTGGGCGCGCCTGACGGCGTTGAACCTGACCAAGCAGACAATGTTGACGAGGTTTCGGAAGGGTTACCTGCCCCGGCGCCGCCAGCTCTGGTCGATGTGGGGCCGAACCCAGAGATGGAGCTTGGTCTGGAACTCGGAGAGCCTACCGGACTGATTTTTGCAAAAAAGCTGAACCCAGCCGGCCGACTAACGGCTCGTTTGGGTTTGTTGCATCGCGTAGATCCTTATTTGTTTGGAGCCGATGCCCCGGTATTTGGCGCAGGTTATGAACACGATCTTTTGCAAGTTCCGGTTCCTGGGTGGCAAGCCCATCTAACGGGCGGCGCAGGGACGTTGCTTTGGATGCGCGGGGCCTACCACCGAACGCAGCCCTTGCTGGCGCTTGAGGCACGCATCGGTCTGCGCTTGAGAAGACCGAACTCGCCGCTCACGATTGCGGCACATGTATCACCGCAGATGGATCTGTTACCCTACCAGACCCCAGCTATCGTTGGTGGCTTGTCCTTTACGTGGGATTTGGGTGCTGCGTTAGGTGCAGCATCGGCTCAACCTGAGACGCCTGTCGACGAGCCGGTGGAACAAGAGCAGGCGAAGCCAGAACCCGCGGTAGAGAAGAAATCGGGGAAGCGGAGTCGCTCCAAAGTTCGTAAGTCGAAAAAGAGACACTGATGAGTCTAAGCTTGCTTCGGCTTGTTGACTTAAGCTGAAGGCAAATCGTTAAAGATAGTGGTTGAACATGGTTGGGTCCGAAGGCACCTACAGGTTGCTTGTTTAATCAACTTGTCTTGATCGGCGGTACCTATGCGTTACTGGTCTGTCCATCTTATCTGCTGCGTTCTGCTGGGGTGTCCGAGCGAGCCAGTCGAGCCAACGGTCGATGCTGGTTCCGTGACCGTCGATGCAGGCGTTGATCAGTGCGAGGGGTTCGACTTCACTGAAATGCCAGCGCTCGCTGAGATGATGGGTGTTTACGACGAACAGCGTCAGCGTATCGTCTTCTTTGGGGGTGATGACGTTTTACCCGTTAATTGCAGCGCCGCACCTCACGCCGTTGGGCGTTACGAACTCTACACGTATGATACCGCCTGCGCGGCTTTCCGCGAAGAGATAGGAAGCGATAACGGACCACAAGGGCGAGCGCGCGGCATGGCCGTTTACGACCCTGCAGGTGATCGGATGATTATTTTCGGTGGTCGTTCACGCGCTAGAGAGACCGGTAACTACAAAAATTATAACGATGTATGGGCGCTTGATTTGGGTACGATGCAATGGACTGAACTCGAGTCCACCAATACGGGACCCATGGCTCGCTCGAATCCAGCCGGTGGCTTTAATCGAGCGACTCGAGAACTGATTGTGTTTGGTGGAAATACGTCGCGCAGTGGTTTGCAGTTTGGGCCACGAAATGACGTGTGGGCTTTTGATACGATCAATCTCAGTTGGCGACGTATTGAATCGACCGGCACTGCGCCTGAGGGGCGACTTTTTCATGCTGCGGTCGTCGATGATAGCAACAATCGATTGTTCGTTTATGGTGGCGGCGACGCCGGTGCCTGGCAGGGGCCGTTCTTGGGTGATTTGTGGGTGATGGATCTTGAGACGGGCACTTGGGAACGGTTGGCTGAGAAATCAGATGACGGACCGATGGGCCGTATCTGGTCGACGATTACCTATGATGTGTCCGGCGATCGACTTGTTGTGTTTGGCGGGCATGACGATGGCGATGTGGGCAACAACAATGATACCTGGATTTTTGACCTCGCTCGTCGTGAGTGGAGCGCGGTGATTGAGGCAGAGGTCGTGAATGAACCTGCCTTTGGATTTTGCGATTTCCCTCCGGACTTTACCGAGCCGAATAACGACGCTCCAGATCGTCGACATGCGCATCTCGCAGCTTTAGACACACAGCGCGGTGAGTGGTTCATCTTTGCAGGTAAAACGGACTGCGGCATCATCAATGATGTGTGGGTCTATGATCTCGGCCGTGATGCTTGGCTCAAACGTCAGCCTTCGACGGTAGGGGAAGCTTGTGCCCGCAGTGAGAATCCTGACCGATGTGTGAGTTTGTGCCAATAAACGAGTGGAGTTGAGGCGCCCTTAGCGAACGAAGTAAAAAAAGGTAGGAGTGAGCTTCTCTCAAATGGGGATGCGCGTGATGCTCCGTGTTCGACAATTGTCACAGGTTTGTATTTTGGGTGTGCTTACAGCGTGCCCAACAGGTGGTGAAACGCCCGACGCTGGCGTGGTAATCGCCGATGCAGGGCCTCAGTTTCCAGTCCAGCGCAAGGTGCTCCACGAGGTGTTCTCAGCGTCCAATTGCGGACCTTGTTTCGAGACTGAAGAGCGCCTCGGCGTCTTATGGGAAGCATTTCCCGGTCAGTTTACAGTGGTTGATTATCAGGTGGGTAGTGATCGCTACATCACCCAAGAAGCCGTCGCTCGTCGTTACTACTATTTGCCTGAAGGTGCTGAAAGTTATTCGATCCCTTGGGTCGTGACTGATGGAACCAACAGCTTTCATCCAAACCTTTGGCATGCTGAAGCGGGCGAAGACGCTGATCATTACAATGAGCGGGATTTTGAGTCTTTTGCGTCGGTCCCGGCCAACATGATCTTAGAGGTCGATCATGAGGTCGATGGGCAGACGATCACGATTGATTGGACACTAACTGCTGGCGTCGATTACCCGAGTGAGAACTTAGTGATTCATGTAGCGGTTAACGAAAAGGTGACGACACAAAATGTGGGGACCAACGGTCTGACCGAGTTTCATCATGTCATGAAGAAGATGTTGCCCAATAAACTGGGTAGTCGACTGGGTGAGGTGCGAGCTGGTGATGTGATTTCAGATCGGTATGTCTACATCTTTCAAGGTGATTATGATCCCGATACGGGTCTTCCGCGCGGGGGTGATAACCCCAAACATTATGTTGATCATCGAACGGCTCACACTGTTGAAGAATTTGAGGACTTAGAGGTAGTGGTTTGGGTTCAAGACGCGCAGACCAAAGAGGTCCATCAAAGCGAGTGGTCGCAGTAGGTGGTCATTGTTTGATCACTGAACAAAAGCGCACCGGGACTTCGTAACCCGTTGATCTCCTGAATCGACTTTCGTAAGGGCAATCTATGCGGACCCTTGTGAAGATAGTTGCTGTCGGTGTGCTTGTGCTGGGCGGCACCTTTTTCGGCGGCGGTCATCTCCTGCCAGGAAAGGTGACGATGACGGCGTGGCAAACCGTCGCCGCGCCGCACGATCACATGAGCGCATTGTTGGCGACCCCACAAAGCTGGCGTCTTTGGTCCGTGTGGTCGCCGTTAGTCAAACACGCACAACGCGATGAGGTGGGAGGCCCAGGTACGGGAACTGGAGCCTCATGGTTTTTGGCGACAGAAGAGTTGTCGGTCGATCTCGCCATCACCTCATTTGAGCCTGCCACTCGTGTCAGTTATGAGATTGACTTGATGCCGGTTAAGGTCCCTCTGACCGCTGCTGCTGACTTTTATAATCGTGGCCGGACGACCAAGGTTAAGTGGCAAGTGAGCGTTGATGTTGGTGAGCGAATTTCGTTGCGTTGGATGGCGCTGCTGGCTTCGAAGATTGCGCCTAGTTGGTATCAACAAGCGGTGAGGAATCTCGCCGAGCATGCGAAAGAGCGCGCTCATCACGAGTTGCAAGACAAACTCGCTGCCGAAGAGGCCGCTTTGAGCGCGAAAGAAAAAGCTGAAACGGGCGACTAGCTCGCTTCGAAGTCGATGCGGAACTGATGTGCTCTGAGGCGTTCGATCGCTTCGAACCCAAGGGCTGTTGCTGGCGTGTGAACGCCGCCGTCAACCCTGATATGACCTTCCGCAAGTAGTCGCGCAGATTGAGCCAACATCACCGCCGTCTGACTGTAACCAGGATCCCCTTGAGCGCTAACGATCACGCGTCCAACAGGTTCCGGATGGTCCGTGGCTCGTCCCACGAGATGAAGCTCAAAGCAGCCTCGCTGACGTTGCTCTTTATTTGGCCCCTCCCCAGGACTTGGAAGAAAGCGCTGCAACAACCAGCGCGTTGGCGACAGGGCAGCGAAGACAGTAAAAGCCTGTGTGCCTAGAGCCATCATTTGGGCACGCCGTTGGGAAGGGCAAGCCATCGCCTCATCGTAGCGAAATTCCTCGTTGCCATAGCCGAGCAGAGCGGCCGAACGGCGTACGATACGATTATTGATTGACGCCATAATGAACGGAGCGGTCCAGCGATTGTGGTCGGGGTCAAATCGTGCATCGGTTCGATCCGAACCGTCTGCGCCAGTGCGTTGACCTTCGGGATTCAAGCTGTACGGGTGACCCAATATCCGACGTAGATTCTTGTCTCGTGCTGCGTCTTTGACGAGTCCAAGCATGCTCGCGAACGTACCGCCGCTTAAGCCACCTCGAAGTCGTCGGACGGTGGTTTGAATCGAGGCGACCTGGCGATTTTGCTTTTGAACTTCAGTCGCGAGCAGCAAGGCGCCGAGATCGCTGGGAATTGAATCAAACCCACAGGCATGGACAAGGCGTGCGCCGCTGAGTTGAGCAGTGGAGTGGAGTTCATCGACAGCGCGACGAATAAATGGCGTTTCGCCACATAAATCGACGTAATCAATTCCGAGTTCAGCGCAGAGTTCAGCGAGAAGCCAACCATAGCGTCGATATGGACCTACCGTGGTCGCAACCACACCGACACCGTCGACAAGCTTAACTAAGCTAGCTTTGTTTGACGCCTCTGCTAGCCGGAGCTCAACCTCGATGCCGTTCAGTGAATCAGCGAC
>CACGMS010000027.1 GCA_902574205.1 uncultured Candidatus Hydrogenedens sp.
GTTTAGGTACTAACGATCTCATACAATATTTACTTGCGGTAGACCGCCAGAACCCAGAACTCGCTCGGCATGCTCAAATTACCCACCCTTCGCTGATCAGGGCGCTTAAGTTAATTGTTGATGCTGGAATCCGTCATAATTTGCCGATGAGTTGCTGTGGCGAAATGGCGGCCTCGCCTATCGGTATGATGATTCTGGTTGGTTTGGGCTTGCGTCAATTATCGCTACCCCCTCTCGATTTGGGTATCGCTCGAACTTTTATCAGGCGCAGCCAAGTCACCGTATTTGAAGGGCTCGTTGAACAGGCGTTATCGATGAGAGGCGCAGGCGAAATCGCTGATATGTTCAGCGACCATTATCAAGACTGGAAGCTTGATCAGAGTCGCTAGAATTGAGGTTGGAGTGATTCAAATCCAAGTTCGATTTCTGGGGCATCAGCCCATAGTGTTTCGAGATCATAATACATTCGAGCGGGTCGGTAGAAGACGTGAATCACGACGTCGCCATGATCGAGTAGAACCCAGTTGCCGCTTTCACTACCTTCTTGACCCACCATCACTAAACCAAGTTCGCTCGCTTTGGCACTGATCCGGTCAGCGATCGCTCGAACTTGTCGATCGGACGACCCGGACACAAAGAGCATGGCATCGGTGTATGCGCAGCGACCTCGTAAATCGAGCAAGCGAATGGCTTCGCCTTTCATATCATCTGCAACACGAGCGAGGGCTTGACCTGTCGTGATCAGTTCATCAGGAGTTGAATTCGTCAAATGTTTACCTCATTGCAGCCGCTACTGCCTGGCCGACCCTAGGGATGTCTACTTTAGTTTGGAGGTTTGATTCCCGCATCGGGTCGTTCGAGAACTTTGATCCCTTTATCCCTAAGAAAGGTTGTCCCGGGTCGATCACGACGCGTTCGCCTGAGCGTATCGAGAAACTCTTCTGGAGCATTGATCGGCGGTGCTTTGCCAACGCCGGTGAATTCAGACAATAGTTTGATCACTAATTCGCCTTGTCCATCTTTTAGGGCTCGAGTGGCGCGCGCGTTCATCTCGACACGCAGTGGGACACCGGTTTGATTGTCGAGACACAAATTCCCCTTAATCGTGTCTAGGGTTAAGCCGGCGCGCCAACCTTTTAGATCCTTAAAAGCTCCTTTGAGTGAGCGGTTATCAAAGGCAACGGGAGCAGCAGCTTTGCGAAGGTCATAACACGAGCACGCACGGCCAGCTATTTGCTGATTCGCGCTCGGCTTAAGTGCCAGCAGGCGCCCGATGAGATCCCAGCCAGTAGCTCCCAGTGCAAAGGCTTGATCCGCGTGATAGAGACGCTTGGAGTCAAGGTCTTTCCCTGCCACATAGTTTCCGTTTTGATATTTTCGAAAGAGTCGACCGTTCGAGAAAACAATTCGCTGAAAGAACCCCCCATCGTTACTCACCGAGATGTCAAGCGAGTTGGTCCCTTGTTGAAAGCGTATTTCGGCCTCCTCGTCTAAACTGTCAACCATCGGTAATAAGATCTGTAACCGTGCACCAGAGCCTGCGACGCGCATTAAAATGCGAAGTTGTGCTCGAAAGTCTTTGGGGTCTGCCTGATAACTTCGCAAAGCTCGCAAACCAAGCGCTGGATTAGGCTCCCAGTTCCGACCCAAAGGCAACTTATCCGAGCCAATATCAAAGGTACGAACCGTTACCGGACCGCTGATTTGTCCCAAAATTCGCTCATACACCGTTTTTTGGTCATCGGGTTGTTCATGGCGCAACAACAAATACTCACTTCGGAACAAACCAATACCTTCTGCCCCTTCAGCAACAGCATCGGTTAATGCTGACGTCGTATCCAAGTTAGCCAACAACTGAACTCGTACACCGTCAAGCGTCACCGCAGGGAGTTTGGGATCGGCTAAATGAAGCTCACTTTCAACGAGGTGAACCTGAGCCATAGCGACATCACGTCGGTCCGGATCACGAACTAAAATACCCTGCTGAAGATCAATAAGGACCTCATCGCCAGCGACCAACGACTCGGTGGCATTCTTGACCCCAACCATTGCTGGCACACGCATTGCCCGGCATAAAAGAGCTAAATGAGAGGTGGCAGACCCCTCTTCTGTAATGATAGCAATCGGTTTTTGTTCAAGAATTCCAAGCGCTAAAACCGGCTCGAGATCTCGAGCCAAAAGAATCTCATCTGGACGCAGTTTCGGGATGGTTGATTCCGGTATCTGACCACCCGCCAGTTCGCGCTGCAAACGATGAAAAACCTGCCTGATATCGAGCATTCTGGATGCTATATAGGGATCATCTAGGGCGCCAAACTCGATCTGAATCTCTTCCGCTACTCGCTCGAGTGCCCAAGCCGAATTAATTTGATTGTCGCGCAACATCGCAACCACGCGAGTTCGCAAGTCTGGGTCCTCGGCAATACTGACATGAGCTCTTAACACATCGCCGCCTTCGGCAATAAATCGCTCACTTGAATCAAGCCGCACTAAAACGGCGCGTATTCGCTCAACGACTGCCAATACAGCGGCATCAAAAGCGTCGACTTCTGCATCCATCTGATGGGGTTTGAGATGATGCATCACCACACCATCATTCAGATCATCAAGACAGCGAATCTGACCTTGAACCCACCCCTTACCGACCGCACAACCAGACAATGTGCGACGACCGGAGTTGATCACTCGCTTTCACCAAAGCGGTTATCAATCAGCACGCCAACGGCCTCAAGAACGGTTTCGGCATCGGCATCATCTAACTCGATATGAAATTCCGTACCCATAGGCGCTGCGAGCATCAGCAAGCCAAGGATCGATTTGCCATTAACTCGACGCCCTGAATACTCGACCCAAACATCACCTGCTGCTTCATTGAGAACAGCGGCTAGTCGTGCCGCCGCCCGAGCGTGAAGACCTAATCGATTTTGCAGTGTAAAGCTTGCTCGGATCATGAATTAACCGCCGGCAGTTCTCGAGAGGCTTCTGCGTGGCGGCGAAGTGTGTCGCCAGCGACGACAATAGCATTTTGTGCCCGACGCTGAAGCATCAAGGCAAGCTCATGAACATCTTTACTCTGAGCACGCGCCGCTGAAACACCGAGCAGCATGGGTAGATTGACGCCACTAACTACATCTACACGACCGTCATCGAGTAACGTCAAAGCCAAGTTTTGAGGTGTTCCACCAAACAAATCGGTGAGAATAACGGCACCTTTATTAAAGGAGCGAACCGCTTGAGCAATTTGACCCGCCTGATCATCTGGCGAGTGCTCGGGGTTCATCGGAACGTTAACCACATCCTCTAATGATTCACCCGCAATCCAGGCCGCTGCGTCAAGAAGCGACTCACCAATATTGCCATGCGTAACTAAAACCACACCGATCATGCACTATCCTCATCAGCGGCGGGCGCCTAACACAGCATGAGGAACCATAAAATAAGACTTTTTAATGCTCCCGAATGACGCTAATTTTTAGGTTGTTCCCGGAGCAGGTGTTTCACGATGACGAATATTTACAGCAAGGCCGCGCTCACTCAGACCTTGAGCCAAAGCTAATGCCATCGCGACCGAGCGATGCCGACCACCGGTACAACCAACACCGATAGTGAGATAACTTTTCCCCGCGTCAACGAACGCTTTGTATTGCCATTGAATAGACTCGATTTGCTCCTTCAACCAACGCTGGGCCTCAGGATGCGCAAGAACAACTCGAGAGACTGCTTCATCATGACCGGTTAAGTCGCGCAGTGATAAGTCCCAATAGGGGTTGGGTAAAAACCGAACATCCGAGCAAAGGTCAACGTAAGGAGGTACACCCCGTTTAAAACCGAACGTCACCACATTAAGTTGGATCTGATGAACACCCTCTGAAAAAGTCTCTAGAAAAAATTGCCTTAATTCCG
This sequence comes from uncultured Candidatus Hydrogenedens sp., assembly GCA_902574205.1. Classification (GTDB taxonomy): domain Bacteria; phylum Myxococcota; class UBA4151; order UBA4151; family UBA4151; genus CACGMS01. The sequence goes on from CACGMS010000027.1 coordinate 3,904, forward strand.
ATGCGCGCATCGAAGTTGTATCCACATGATGATGGCAATGATCTCGATACGGAACGAGGCACTGGCGCTCATGAGCCAAAGTTTCGACTAAAGTCTCCCAATTGGTAGACCAAGGATGCCGTCGACGTGTTTCAGAAAACCGCCGAACCAAAACCTGATCGCTCGCCTCAAGACAAATCAACAGAATATCTTCTGCCTTGATCCAATCAGGATAGGGTTCCGATTCGCTCGGCAAATGCAAGCCAATAGCTAAAGAGCGCTCTGGAAACTCGCGTTTCGCCCAAGCAAGCCAGGACTGCCCGAGCTCGACCGGCAAATTCTGTACGACCGCGTAGCCAAGATCCTCAAATACATTGAGCGCTGTCGATTTACCGGAGCCGGACAGTCCTGCCAAAACAATGGTTCGACTCATAGATCGTCACTTTCTTGGCCTGAATTGGTCCTAAAGAAATTCCGCTCAACCTGCCGACTTAAACGTCGTGAAAAATCTTGCGAACTGTTGATCTGACCAGCCCGTAACAATTGGTTTCTTGCTGCAACCTCGATCATCGTTGACAGGTCTCGTCCTGGACGAACCGGAATCACCACATAGGGTAAATCCACTTTGAGCAACGTATAATATTGCTCGTCCAAGCCGAGCCGGTCAACTTGCATTCCCTCTCGCCAAGCTGCCAACTCAACGACCATATCAAGCCGCTTGAGATGGCGCACAGCACCCACACCATAAAGCTCTTTGACATCAACAATGCCGAGCCCACGAACTTCCAGAAGATGACGCATCATCTCAACACCACGTCCCACAAGGGATGTGCCCTCTTGAATAACCTCAACAACATCATCAGCAATTAATCGGTGACCGTTAGCAATTAAGCTCAAAGCGCATTCTGATTTACCAATTCCAGATTTGCCCAGAATCAGAACGCCCTGACCCAAAATATCAACCAAAACTCCGTGAATACTCGTTCTCGGCGCAAGCGCTTCAGCCATTCGCTCTTGGATCGCGTAGATCGCTTCACTCGATGGCTGTCTCGAGCTCAAGACCGGCATACTGTGCTGCTCGCAACGTCTCGATAGCTGCTCAGGACACGGCAGCCCATTAGTGATCAACAATGCTGCTGCCTGACTCGACGCTAACGCTTCGCAAGCATGATCCAAGTCCTCGGTAGCCATATCCGCCATAAAATCGAGTTCGGTTTGACCAAGAACCTGGATGCGACCTGGCCGTAATGCGCCCACCACACCGACCAACACCAAACCCTGCTTTTGAATCCGAGGCTCAGTGATTTGACGCTCCAAACCGGCATGACCAGCGAGCAAACGCAAATCCAAAAACGTCCCTCGTCGATCCAGCAGTTCTTCAACCTTTAAGGTGAGCATGCATGATCTTTCACGAGCTGATAAAAATGCTCGTTCGTCGGCGCCCTTAGCAACGCCGAGCGACCCCGCTCTAAACGAAGTAAAGAAGCCCAAAATCGCAAGAGGTCAAGGTGCTGTTGCGGCGCATCGGCTGGCACTAAAATTCCAATGGCTAACGATACAAAACCTTCGTCAAACTGAACTGGCTTCATCGATCGAACAACAGAAACTACAGGCTTGGATAACCCTTCAAGCGGCGCATGAGGGAGAGCAACGTGCTCGGCTAAAACAATGCTCCCTAAACGCTCCCTTGTCATGAATGCAGTCATCGCTTCCGCTGAATCAACGTGGTCATTCACCCTTGCCGATAAGACACCCAGCCGACGCAAGAAGCCTGCATGACTCTTCACGTCTAGTGTCAAATCAATGGCATCAATAAGAAGGCCAGAAGCCAAATGTACGGTATTCAAACCCGAGTCGACGACAATCTAAGTGGAGCTCCCAGTGTCAATGAGACCAAAGCCATCATCACTTTCTAGTCGATACAGAACGTTGATGTGGCCTGAGTCCGAGTTAACAAAGACCAAAAAGGCATTATCCAGCAAATCGATCTGCATCATCGCTTCATCAATACTGAGTGGATGCGCGTCGAACGAGCGCGAACGAACCAGCTTCGTTGCGGGCTCGGGTGCCTCGGTGGTTTCCTCTTCGCGCTCGAGGGTGTGTAGTTGAACCGTGGCAACCGGCTTAGGTTGATTAAAGCGACGTAATTTACCTTGGTATCGACTGAGTTGACGCTCAATCTTTGACACCGCGCGATCAATCGAATTGTACATATCCGTCGATGTCTCGTGTCCACGCATAGCAACACCGCCTGACTTTAAGCGTATATCCGCGTGATGATGGTGACGCTCAACACTCAACACCACCACAGCATCACTTTCTTTGACAAAGTGCCGTGCGATTTTGTTGACCTTCTCATCAACGTACTTCTTGAGCGCATCTGTAGGTTCCATATGTCTAAAGGTAACCGCTACTTCCATCGACCTCTCCCTTTCCTAAAATCAACGTCGAATCCGGCGTTTTCCTGCCGCCGGAATCAACAATTGCTCACGATATTTAGCTACTGTCCTTCGGGCTATTTCGATCCCTTCAGATTTGAGCAACTTCACAATTTGTGCATCACTGAATGGCTTGGACACGTCTTCAGTCTTAATCATTCCTGAAATACGCTGCCGAACCGCTTCAGCACTAACATCACTAGATCCCGAACTTCCTGCAAGCCGAGCCGAAAAGAAATACTTCAGCGGGAGTAGGCCTTGAGGTGTTTCGGCATACTTGTTCGAAGTCACGCGAGAAACCGTCGATTCATGCGCGCCAATATCCTCAGCAACATCGCGTAAAACGAGGGGCTTGAGATACTTCGCTCCACGTTCAAAGAAATCGCGCTGAAACCTCAAAATACTCTCACAGACGCGACGAATCGTCGTTTGTCGCTGAAAAATGCACTTCGTTACCCACTCTGCCCGTCGAAGTCGCTCGACAACATATTCCCTTTCTTCTTTGGTCAAACCTCCCTGCTCATACGCTTTCTGATAAAAGCGCGAAACCCTCAGCCGAGGCATCCCATCTTCATTGAGATAAACCACCCATTCATCTCCCTCTTTGTAGATGCGCACGTCGGGCGTCACAAAAGGGTTTCGTTCCAAATCATCACTCATGAATGCACGCCCTGGACGCGGCTCTAAAGCGCTGATCATTGCCTTGGCTTCATCAAGTTCTTCAACCGAAATACCAACAGATTTAGACACATGTCGCAGGTCAAGACTACCCAATAACTCGAGGTGATCATCGACAAGTGTGTACGCGTGGCTATTTTCTAAGTTGAGCGAACGCAACTGCACCAATAAACACTCTTTGAGGTCCAATGCGCCCACCCCCACAGGGTCGAGTTCGAGCAGTTCATGACGAGCTCGCTCCAGAATGGAGGCATCAAAATCAGACTGGGCAACAAAATGGTGCCAGCCATCAACACCCTCTGAAAACCAGCCTTTTTCATCAAGATTATGAACCAACTCAAAGGCGGCTTTGAGCACCTGATCATCCAAACGGAGCATCCGGAGTTGCCAAATCAAATGCTCAGTCAGCGTCTCGGTACGGGATAAGGTTTGGTCATAACCCGGAAGATCGTCCGCAGGTCGAACGCCTTGAAAACGGTGCGTCGTATCATTCAGGTCAACACGGTTCCAATCAATTTGCGTACTTTGAACGGCATCGCTATCGCTCGGCTGCTCCGCACTTTGAGCGGTTGCCGAGTGAACCGGTTTCGCATCACTGTTTTGCGTGTACGTTTGACCTTCGGTGAGTTCACCAGCTGAGTCATCGACTGGCTTTTCCTCCAAAGTCGGGTTCTCAAGCATTTCGGAATTAATAAATTCAACCAACTCTGCTCGATTGTACTGCAGAAGCTTCACCGCTTGCTGAAGCTGCGGTGTCATGCGCAGTTGCGTGGTGATCTTTAAGTTGTGCTGCAGGGAAGGAAACAACCAATACTCCTGGGCGGATTGTGGTGCGCCTAGCGCTCAGGCGCAAGGGCCGGCCTCAAAGCAAGGGTCGTGAATTATTGGTTTTGTGGCCCAAGATAGGTCGCTCGGACGCGCGGATCGGCTTCGACTTTTGCCGGTGGACCCGACACCAATACTCGGCCTTCATTCAAAACGGCAACCTGATCACAGATCGAAAAAGTAGCGGCCACTGCGTGATCAGTGATCAAAATTGCTAACCCACTATCAGCAAGCACACGCATCTCCTCTTGCAAAGAGGTCACAGCCATCGGGTCGACGCCGGCAAACGGTTCATCAAAGAGCAGCATGCGTGGCTGAACCATCAACGCTCGAGCAATTTCTGCTCGTCGACGCTCGCCGCCACTGAGCGTCTGCTCTTTCCCGCTCGAACAATGAGTGAGCTTGAGACGCTCAATCAACTCACTTGCGCGAACACCCGCATCAGCCGTTGATAAACCCGCGATTTCGCCGGCGACCAATAGGTTGGCATACACATCGAGTCCGGGAAATAAACCTCCCCGCTGTGCGAGGTAACCAAGGCCCCGGCTCGCCCGACGATAAAGAGGCATCTTGGTCACATCCTCACCATCGATATACACCGAGCCTCGGTCCGGTTTAAGTAGCCCAGCAATCATCCTAAAAGTGGTCGTTTTACCTGCGCCGTTGGGCCCAAGCAAACCGAGCACCTGACCAGGCTCGAGGCTCAAACTGACCTCATCGACGACGCGGCGTTCACCGAAATATCGAACCAGAGATTGAGCGTTAAGCAAAGAAGGCACTAGCGCTCCTCGTTATTAAAGCGACCGCGCGCTTGACCCTCAACTCGGACTTGATCCTCATCCAACATAAAAATGACACGATCGCCCGATAAGCGGGCCCGCCCTCGCCTGAGTTTGGCATCGCCCTGCAACACGACGCGTGCATCATCCCGAGTATACGAAGCGGTCGAACCGGAGGCTTCTTCGGTATCACCTCGCCGGAACTTAACGGCGCCCTCGCACACTAACTGATGCACCCGTCCTGCCTCATCGAAACGTACGGTCAGACTCCGACAACGCAACCGTGCGTTGCCACGATCCACTCGCACACGTCCGGTACAAACAGCCTTTGCCATGGCTCTGCCATAGCTGCAGTTATCCGCTTGAAACCTCACTTCTTGTTTGGTTTCTTTTGGTGCTGCAAGCAGAAGAACAAAGGCAAAAATCAAAGAGTTTTCTCCTTATTGACAGCGATTAACTGATCACAAACCCAGCGTACAACGCCCTGACCGCCGGCCAACTCAGACACCCAGTCAACTTCCGACCGCACCCGTTCTTCCGCATCGCATGGTGCGATCGTTAAACCCGCCAAACGAATAGCTGGAAGATCAAGCAGATCATCGCCCACATAAGCGATGGCGTCCAAAGAAACACCTAAACTCAAACTCAAACTCTGTAGCGCGTCCGCTTTGTCATGGCTGCCAGCAATCAATCTTGTGACCCCTAATTCACGAGCTCGCGCCTCAACGGCCGGGTCTGAGCGGCCTGTTAACCAACACACAGGTACTCCGATTCTTTGAAGACGAACGATCCCCGAACCGTCTCGCACAAAGAATCGCTTAGTCACCGAACCATCAGCTGCAACCCATAAACCACCATCGGTCAGTACACCATCTACATCCAAGACAAGGAGTCGGATATCCTCCCAGGGAAGCGACTTCATCATACGTTCCTTATGCGTTCAAACTGGTCGAGCAATTGACTGAACAAATCGAAATCTAAACTATTCGCGGAGTCAGACAAGGCTTGTTCAGGATCCGGATGGATTTCCATAAATAAACCATCCACCCCTACCGCTGCTGCTGCTCGGGCAAGCGGCAGTGCTAGGCGACGGTCACCGCCAGTAACGCCGCCTCGACCGGCAGGCTTTTGCGCCGAATGCGTCGCATCAAAAATCAACGGCGCATACTGACGTAAAATAGCAAATCCTCGGTAGTCAACAATCAGATCGCCATAACCAAATGAACTTCCGCGTTCAGTCAACAATGCCGATTGATTACCCGCTTCATGAATTTTAGCGACAGCGTGTTGCATCGCCTCCGGACCAACAAATTGACCCTTTTTGATGTTGACGGTCTTGCCCGTTGCCGCAGCGGCTTCGAGCAGATCCGTTTGACGGCACAAAAAGGCTGGAATCTGTAAAATATCAACCACCTGCGAAGCAGGTAGGCAATGCGAAGGCAAATGGACGTCCGTAATCAAAGGCAGACCCGTCTCCGACTTGATTTTGGCTAAAATCTCAAGCCCCGCATCCAAACCTGGTCCCCGATGAGAGTCTCTGCGGGTTCGATTCGCCTTATCAAAACTCGCCTTGAATACTGGGCTCAATCCACGATCAGCCGTTTCCTTGATCAGAACCTCTGCTGTTCGGCGAGCGATATCGAGGGTTTCCACCACACAATTACCAGCGATTAACAGCGGTTTATGACCACCACCCACACGATAAGGACCAACCTGAACGGAGCGACTCATGAGGCTTCTCTTGCAGCAATCGAAGCGGCAATAAACTCACGAAACAAAGGATGAGGCTCCCCTGGGCGCGACTTAAACTCGGGATGAAATTGACATCCAACGAACCATGGATGATCGGAGCGCTCGACCACCTCGACCAAGCCACTATCTTGGTGAACCCCAGCAATCACCAATCCCGTATCCTCCAGTTTCGAACGAAACGCGTCATTAAATTCAAATCGATGACGATGTCGCTCGGAGATCATATCTGCTCCGTAGGCTTCAGCGCTACGACTACCTTGCGTCAGATGACAATCAAACGCCCCTAGGCGCATCGTGCCACCAAGGTTGGCATCCTTCTTTTGCTCCTCCATCAAACTGATCACGGGGTGGTTCGTTTCGGGTTCAAGCTCAATCGAATTGGCGCCATCTAGTGCAGCACAATGACGCGCATGCTCGACCACAGCAAGCTGCATTCCGAGGCAAATACCAAAATAAGGAACCTTTTCCTCACGCGCATAGCGAATGGCTGAGATTTTGCCTTCCGAGCCCCTCTCACCGAAGCCACCGGGGACTAGAACACCATCCACGCGACGCAAGGGGGTATCATCAGATTCAATCGCTTCTGAATCTAAGTACTCAACTTTTAAGCGCACATCATGATGCATGCCCGCGTGAGCGAGGGCTTCGTTCAAACTTTTATAGCTTTCGACCAAGCCGACATATTTACCGACAACGCCAATCGTGACTTCACCGTTCTTCGGTTCAAGGTACCGGCGAACGACGGAATGCCAGCCGTCGAGCCGTGGTGCTCCGGTCCAAATATTGAGGGCATCGCAAATTTGCGCATCCAAGCCCTGTTCATTGAGAACCAACGGCAATTCATAAATGCACCGAACATCGTAAGCAGAAATCACGGCTCGGGGTGCGACATTACAAAAGGCCGATATTTTTTGTTTGAGTTCTTCAGCAAGGGCTTCCTCAGAGCGACACAGTAAGAAATCACAACCCAGACCAATGCTCAGCAATTCCTTGACCGAATGCTGGGTCGGCTTGGTCTTCATCTCACCCGCCGCAGCAATATAAGGAACAAGCGTCAAGTGAACCAATGCCGTATTTTGATGCCCCTCTTCATTGCGAATCTGCCGAATAGCTTCAAGAAACGGTAAGCTCTCAATATCGCCAACAGTGCCGCCAATTTCAACAATACAAATGTCTGCGCCGCTGCTTTGCGCGGTCTCTCGAATACGTCGCTTAATTTCGTCGGTAATATGGGGAATCACTTGAATGGTCTTACCGAGATAATCACCACGGCGCTCGCGCTCCAGAACAGACCAGTAGACGCGACCACTGGTAATGTTATGCGCTTGACTCAAGCGACTGTGAGTAAAGCGCTCATAATGCCCAAGGTCTAAATCCGTTTCAGCACCATCATCAGTGACAAAGACTTCGCCGTGTTGATAAGGGCTCATCGTACCTGGGTCGACATTGAGGTACGGATCCATTTTCATGTTGGTGACTTTAAGTCCTCGGGCTTCAAGCAGTGCCGCTGTCGAAGCCGCAGCAAGACCTTTTCCAAGCGATGAAACAACACCGCCTGTGAAAAATATATACTTTGGAGAACGCTTCATCAGTCCACCTTTTGTTCAGAAAAACGACATCTCGCCGCCATTAAGTCTTGATTCGTATCGATACCGCGAGGTGCTTTATCGACAGGAACCACAATAATCTTCATACCCATTTCAAGAGCGCGTAACTGCTCGAGTCGTTCCCGTTGCTCAAGTACCGAAGGCTCACAAGCTAGAAATCGTTCAAGCGTATGCTTTCGATAGGCATAAACACCTACATGTCGACGAGCAGCGCTCATCGGATTCTCAACCTTATCGATTAAGGCATCTCGATCAGCGCCGATCGGTGCGCGGCTAAAATAAAGCGCGTACCCCGTGTGGTCGCAAACCACCTTGACCGCATTGGGATCGCAGAGTTGACCATGATCAAGGGGAGCGCTGAGCGTTCCGATATCAGCGCTGGGGTAAGCCCGCATCGCGTCAACGAGTTGATCAAGAGCCTTCGGATCAATTTCTGGCTCATCCCCTTGGATATTGAGCACAAGTTCGTAGTCACGCCCACGCAATGCGTGACCAATACGATCAGAGCCCGAGGGCAGTTGCGGATCAGTCATCGCCACGTCAGCACCCGCATGCCGAGCTGCTTCGGCAATTGCTTCATGATCGGTAGCGACGAGAACAGCATCGATTCGTACACAACTCAACGCCGCCTCAACAACATGAGTAATGATCGGTTTCCCACCGAGGTCGAGCAACAGTTTACCCGGCAAGCGGGCTGCGTCATAACGAGCGGGTATGGCTGCAATTACGGTCACGACAAAAAAACTTTTCCGACCGGTGCACGGTCGGGCAAATCAGCTAGTCTGATTACCACTAAACGTCAACCGACCAGCGACCATCATCACGTAAAAATGCTCGTCCCTCGACCACTAATTTATCCATGTGACTTCGCAAACTCAGTTCAGCTAGCGGCCATAAAAATGACGGCGTATCATCATAAGCAATAGCGACCAGCTCGCTGAGTGTCGCCGTTCCTAGGGTGCTCAGAGCAGATCGGGCTTTCGCTTCTCTCGTCAGACGGTGCTGCCGAAGAGCATCTAGCGACTCTTTGGGGTTAGCGATCGGAAGTCCGTGCGCCGGCACCATCAATCTCAAATCCAGATTTGCCAAACGTTCTAAGCTATCGAGATAATCGATAAGATTACCCTGTTCAGGCTCGATCAGAATAGTTGACCCTGAAGCGATCATATCACCCGCAACTAACGAAGCCGTCGCTTGATGCCACAAACAAAGATGACCCTTGGCGTGACCCGGCGTGAGTAAAACCTGCCACCCACCGAGAAGACAATCGCCTTCATGCAAGACATCCGTGACGCCTACACGAGACTCGTTTGACGTGCCAGTAGCACGAAAACCCCTACCGAGCCCATTTGCCAAATCCTCTTGCGTTTGTCGGCTCGCATAAATCGGAACAGAGGCACGCTGGGCTAACCAGGTGGCTGCTCCCGTATGATCATGGTGCAGATGAGTGAGGATAATTCCAACCAGACGCTCGCCCTGGGTGCGAAGCGTGCTGATCATTTGCCACAAAAGCTCACGCTCAGCCGGATCGACCGGCGCTGGATCGACCGCATAGAAGGCCTCACCGTCGCCGATCAAACAACAATTGGTATGCGTTGCTGGCGGTAATGACGGTGTGACCAGAGGCAGATAACGAATCGGCCCGCCCGCACACAAAAGGTCACGTGCTTGTCCTTTTCGGGCGAAAGGCTCTTGGGGATGTAAGGCTGCATTTAACGCTGCTAAAACTGGTGGAGCTGCAGGCATGAGCCCAGCCCCCCATGCGGTGAGTGCTTCGTGCTCATCGAGCCACCAGGCTTTGGCAACCTCACTATTGATCGATGGACGCTCTTGCCGATCGAACTCACAGGCAAAGAAATGAGTTTCAAATCGTATATGTGCGTATTCCGGCGTGGTCCAAACCCCTAAGTATCGCCAACGACTCCAGTCAGCACCTGACGCCAGCACCGCACCGATATCCGTATCTTTACTGCCAGATTTAACACGGATTTCATCGATGCTTTTATCGAAATTTCCCGGCCCGAGCAAACCCACCTCTTCAACCATCTCGCGAAGCGCTGCACAGCGCGCATTCGCAGGTCCGGGCCCATGATCGTGCATCGGATCATCGGAAGGCTCGATCACGCCACCAGGAAAGGAATGAAAATTGGGCTGGAAGCGCAGATGACCGGCGCGCTCCATAATCAAAACTTTGCGACCACAAACAGGCACAACAACTGCGGCTTGTCTCATGGAGTTCATCGTTATCCTCAACTACTACCTACTGCCACAGCGTAGTTCGCGCTAGGATAGGATCGTTCTCAAGCAACACCGTATGGAAGGTGACATGAAAAAACCGATCACCTGGACACCGACGCAATGGAGCGACTGGAAATGGCAGCAAAAGAATCGCATCCGAACCATCGAACAACTCGATGAGTGGATCGACGTTACGCCCGATGAGCGTGAAGCCTTTCGGTTGACCAACAGCGTCTTTCGTATGGGGATTACTCCTTATTACGCGTCCCTCATGAATCAGCAGGATCCGCTATGCCCAATACGGCTTCAAGCGGTACCCAAAATGAGTGAAACCAAGATATCGAATACCGACCTGGCTGACCCGCTGGGTGAAGAACGTTATATGGTGGTCCCGGGACTAACGCATCGGTATCCTGATCGTGCCTTGTTCTACACCAATCACAACTGCGCCATGTACTGCCGGTTCTGCACACGAAAACGTAAAGTGTCGAATCCGAAGTCGATGATCAACAAACAGGCTTATGCAGCGATCTTTGATTATCTCGAAAACCATCCTGAAATTAGCGATGTGATCATCAGTGGAGGTGACCCACTCAGCTTATCGAACAAGCGACTTGCCGTCATATTTGATCGACTAAGTCAGATTAAGCACATCAAATACTGCCGCCTCGGTTCACGCAACCTGGTCACGCTCCCTCAACGTTGCACCGACTCACTCTCGGAGCTTCTCAAGACCTATCAATCACGTCACTTAAGCATTTATTTTAATACCCATTTTAACTGTCTTGAAGAAGCAACAGACGAGGCCTGGGATGCCTGCGACCGAATCGCCTCATCAGGTACACCCATGAACAATCAAATGGTACTTCTCAAGGGTATTAACGACTCCACCGAACGCGTTTTAGAACTCAATCAACGCTTACTCCAAATGCGCGTGAAACCTTATTATATGCTTCAGTGCGATCTCGCTGAGGGCATCAGTCATTTTCGCACATCGATTGCAACCGGACTAAAGATTATCAAAGGATTACGCGGACATGTCTCGGGGTTAGCAAGCCCTCATTATATCCTCGATGCACCGGGCGGAGGTGGTAAAATCCCTTTATCGCCCAACTATATTATCGACAAAGAAGAAGACCATCTGATCTTTCGCAATTATCAGGGTGAGGTTTATCGTTATCCAGAATCCGAACTCGAGCTCGATGAACTCACACCTGAATGTCTTCAGGCGCGGATCACGGCGCTCAAATCAGGTGCCGCTTAAGGCATTGCTGGTGTGAGATGATCAAGCCCTACTGACTCATCCAAACCGAGCGCTACATTAAGCGCTTGAAGCGCTCCGCCCGAACTCCCTTTGCACAAGTTATCAAGCGCACAGGTAACGACAGCGATCTGATGCTCTTCGTCGTAAACAGCTTGAACCTCAACCTCGTTGGTACCCGCAACACGCGCAAGACTAGGCTGTCGCCCATCAGGCAAGCGGTGCACAAAGAATGCACCCGAACAAAAGGCATCAAGTGCCTCATCGATATCCGACTGAACAGCCCCTTCATTCAAAGGAAGATAACAGGTCGATAAAATACCTCGGCGAAGCGGAACCAAGTGAGGCGTAAAGCGAACAGGCACAATAAAATCACGACTCAAGTTGTTAGCAATTTCCGGAGCGTGACGATGACCCTCCACCTTGTAGGGCGTGACGGTGTCGGCAACGTGCGCAAAATGAGTCACCGAGCTTGGCGTAGCTCCCGCCCCTGTCACGCCAGTCTTACAATCTGCGATCAATGTTTGAGGTGCAACCAATCCAGCTTGATAAAATGCGTAACAAGCCAAAGTCACGCCCGTGGGAAAACAGCCCGGACCAGCGATGAGGCGAGCGCCCAATAACGCCTCACGATGCAATTCGGGCAACCCATAAACAGCTTGGCGAATACGCTCAGAACACGGGTGTGGGCCGTAGTGCTTTTCATACACCGACACGGGCAGACGAAACGACGCACTCAAATCAACAACGCCGAGACCAGCATCAAGCAATTGATCGGCCATTTCAGCGCTTGCCCCATGCGGAAGCCCGAGAACAACCCAATCCGCCTGCTCAGCTAATCGCTCCACGTTCACCGATTCGACGACCTGCTGACCATCACGATCCAAATGCGGATAAATTTGACCTAAAACTTCACCGGCTCGGCGGTTCGCGAAAACACCGGCCCGCTCAAGCTGAGGATGCCCATCAAGCAAACGCAACATCTCAGCGCCCGTGTAACCAGAAGCTCCAACAACCGCGACGCGCACGAGATCACTCCTTCCAAGCAGCAATCAAATCACTCGGCTCCACAAAGCCAACCGCCATCGTCTGCATGAGTGCTTTGCCACCATCCATCCCCCAAGCTACGGGTGTAAAATAACAGCCTGCATTAGCTGCTGCCTGAGCGTCTGTCGGTGTGTCACCAACGTGTAAATGCTGCTCAGGTGAAGTGCCTGCTGCTTGGATTGCAGCATCGATCATGAAGGGGTCTGGCTTAGACGGACCATCATCGCCGCAATGGACAGAATCAAACCAATTGGCCCATCCCAATCCTTCAATAATTGCTTCGGTAAACCGGCGCGGTTTATTGGTCGCTATCGACACCACCACATTCTGGACGCGAAGTTGATGAACCAACTCATCAAGGCCCCGATAGGGTGCTGTGGTTTCACAGCAACACTGTTCATAATGATCCAAAAACCGAAGCACCAACGAATCGACACGCTCAGGATCAAGTCCTTCAATACAATTCGCGACGAGCCACCGAGCGCCTCGACCCACATGGCGAGCGACATCAGGAACCAGCAAAGCCTCTTTGCCTAACTCAAGCCGCAATGCATTAAGCGCAAAAGCGAGATCGGTTGATGTATCGGCAAAGGTACCATCCAGATCAAAGCTGACCGAGCGCCAAGCTTTGAGCGAGACAGAGCCACTGCTCCATATTTTCTCCGCGGGTAAAGTCACTCGCTAGCGACAGCCTCCCACACCAGGAATACAGCATCGTGGCATCAAGCGACGACAGCGTTTGGGTTCACCTCGACAACTAAAGCGATCCGGACAATCACTATCTGAAACGCAGTTTGTATTCCCATCAATGGTGTCAACACCAAGCGCTGTATCCGGATCTTTTTTGAGTTGAATCAACATATTCATACCACCGGTTTCGCCGTTGCGAATACGCCGATCCGAACCCGGTGCTGGTGCTCCAAGCTCCTCATTGAACTTACACAAATAGCCGCGCTCATGGTAAAGGACTTCAATCGAGTGCCGCGTCGCCACGCCGTTGAGATCATAGTTCATCAAGGCTTTCATGTAGGCACCGCCTTCTGGTCGCTGAAGATCGGCATCCGGATCCAATTCCAATATCCGATCAACAAACTCTTGAGACACCACATCCCATTTGCTCAAATCAAGCGCCCAGGGAAACGGCGTTTTCGATGCCCGAGGCAACATTGCGACATTGGTACGAAAGCTCTTTTCACCAGCAAATGGCGCTATTTGTGACTCATCCCAAGGTGCTAAGTTATACACCCAAGAGTTTCCGAGATTCGGTGGTGCTGGATGCTCAACCGACATCGAATATTCGCTCATTGCGCGCAGGTTATACACGTTGTCCCAGCCCCGAGCGGGGATACAATAAACTTGTGCTGGGCCGGCATTGCCATCCGCATCTAAAGCCCCGTTGAGCAAGGTCGGGACATCATCACCTGGACATGATGCACAACGATCTTGAGTTGGCTCAACCAAAGTCTGTCCCGAAGCACACGAGCTCCCGCTGGTCACATTCGTTGCTTTGTCTGGCACTTTGTCGGTGACCGTCATGTTCAGGTACCAACTGCCCTGCTCCTCGCATTGGGCATCGATAAAGCCACCGACGCAGCCGTTCGGCGTTCTCGATATCCCTTGATACGTGAAGGGGTCGCCAACATTGATCGGTAAATCGTTGGGCGCAGGCCCCGCATCCGGAGGAGGACCGCTGTCAAAGTTGAGGCGACCAAATTGATCATCATCAGGGCAACCTGTGGTCGCAACCACAAGGGCGCAAAGACAAATCAAAGAAAGGCGGGACATAAATCCTCCCTAAAGCGTAACCTCACGCTGCCATGCGCGCAGGCCTGCCGCAATCCGAATAGCGTGTGATCGATCTATGGCAGCCAACCTTGAAGCGCAATTTGGTCCGGCTCCAAAAGTTTGCCTGGAAGGGTTTTAGGGTGTCGAGGTAGCTGTAAATTAACCCCCTCAATTGCCCATTTGCTTCGCTCGTCTAGCCGACGAAGATACCGAACCAAGTCCTCATCAACGACGCGACCCCAACCTTCTTGGCTGGCGTGACGAAAGATCGTTCGGCCACTTTTTTGATGGATCACAAACCCTAAATGCGAAATTCGAACAGGGATACGAGGTCGGTGAACTCGAGCCAACAACAAGATCGTTCCATTTGGAATCTTCTCAAGATTCTTCTCTAACGTTTCCAAATCCAGCAGTGGCAACTCAACGACACCTTGTGGTCGACGCATCTCATCAAACTTTTTCGGGAGATAACGCTCAGCAATCGCCTGCCAGTTGATATCGTCATAGTTATGAACAAGATTCTCACCTTCTCCAATAGACCGAGTGATATCGCGCAAAACACGCTGGCGTTTGAGGTGAGGCAACCAACTCGAGAGCATAAAGTGATTACGACGAGCGAAACCAATCTTCGTCCCCGAATACCGCAAACGATCCATCCAACGTTTCGCTTGATCTAAAGTTCCCGCCAAAGCCAACGCCAAGGTCGACTCAACAAAAGTGACACAATCAACGGGTGCTAACTGGAAGCGGGGATCACTATCAATCACACCTTGAGCTCCCTCGCCCAAGGGATCGGGACGGTAATTCGCCCCAATCATCTGTAAACTATGGCTTAAAATTCGTCGACGCAGGTTTCGAAAGCGGGCAACACGACGGATACTAGAATCAAGTTCTTCCGCTGGCATCTTGCCATAAGTGCTACGGTCTCGAAGAACGGGATAATCGGCAGCATAGACGCTCGAATGAAAAGGAAGGACGATCACCATCAATAAGATCAAACGGATCATTGATTCCTTCAGTTCGCATGATGCGAGTGTCCAACCCCATTATCGGCGCACTTGCCGGCCGATTCTAGCGTATTTTCCTCTCATTTTCTTCCTTCAGTCATGCACAACACCCAATCAAGCCGGACGGGTCATCTTCCAGCGAGGCGCAACCGGCCTACCACAATCAATCAACTGGTTGGATTTCGAAGGTCAAATTGCTGTTCAACCGCCGTTTGATCACCAGTTAATACATGACCAAATTAGAGCGCAGATAAAGACCAAGCTCACTCCTAAAAATGTGACTCAGGCTCGAGCCCTTAGACTTCAGAGTGTGATTGTCGGATGCAAATCCAGACCAAGCGCCTCCTGTGGAGCGCGCGTCATTGTCGAAATCGTTGGCAACGACCAGCAGACACCCCTGCGCGCAATGGAAGGCATTGCCGAACTTAACTTGGCCAGGCAGGCCGATATACAGACCCTAAGCCGAGCTTTATCACTACTGTTGGAAACAGCTATCCACGCAGCGGTACGAGCAAGTGACCAACGGCCTGCACCCGTCAGCACAATGGAACGCTTGATCAGACAAGGCAGCACCGAGCAAATACAGCACTGGACCAGCCGACTTGAGGATCAAAGCACCCCTGAAATACAACGAATAAACCTATGGATCGCGCTGGGGCATGTAGCCAATAAAGAGCATCTAACGCGATTAAAATCGATCCAACCTAGGAATGATCGTGAAGGTCAGGTCCGGACACGAGCACTGCGCTGGATTGATGCCGCATCGACCGATGCTGGAAAGAGCAGCCCAGCCCATGTAAAGTCTTTATCAGGCAAAGACGGAGATCGTCCTTGAATCGTATTATATGCTGCCTGGCCTTATTGAGCGCCTGTATTCCTGAACCTCCAGCTCCGGACGCCGGGATCGTGCTTGATATGGGACAACCTGACGCATCGGTCGATGCTGGCGAACCTGAAGCTGGGCCGCTGGATACTGGTCCGCCGCCTGACACTGGCCCGGTCGAACCGCCCTGTGATCGCAACACGGTCAAATTCGGACCAGACTGCCCTGAAGAGGGCTGTCGTTATGGCGACTCATGCGGTGAAACCGGATGCGGGCAGTATTTATGCTCGACCGAAGGAACCCTTGAATGCTTCTTTGATGAAGCCAACATTTGCGGCGGCTGTGACGAACTCGACGACAGTGCCGGGCAACCAGGAGACACGTGCGGGGCACATGGTTGCGGGACCGTCATCTGTAATGCTGATGCCACAGCAACCATCTGCCCTGATGACCACCCTCGAAATGTCTGCGGCGGTTGTGCGACGCGCATCACGTCCAACGCTAAGCAATGTTTGGACGATTCGGATTGCATCAATACCAACCAACCTTGTGGCAACGACGGTGACTGTTACGAAGGGCACACATGTGCCCCGACTGGCTTTTGCAGAGCTCCCTGTATTCAAGATGAAAACAATCCGTTCTCTGGTCGTTTTTGCTCGCCCGGCGGGCCATGCTCGAGCAGCTTAGATCAATGTGGAACGGGAGAAACTCGCTGCGGTCGAGACGGCGAACGCATGGTCTGTTTCCGAGGTCGCTCAACAACAAGCTGCGGCGGCTGTGATCGATGCATTGTCTGGCGAGCAGAAATGGATCAGCGATTTGCTGGCTCCTATATTCTGAATGGCACTGTGGCTGTGATTGAAAATGTAAGGGACAACCCGAGTCGACACGTCTTGGTCTTCGATCCTCTGCGATTAGGTGAGGGCGCCGACGCGCTTCCGCAAACCAGTGTTTATATTCTCAATGAGCAGAATCGCGGTTATCCTTTAGGTACCTTTGCTCGCGCAAGCGCCGGACGCCCGCCTGACTACGCAGACAGCTGGAGCGTGCCCACGATCGCGTTTACCGGTGAATCATGGCGAGTTGTTCTTCATGACGCGTATTTAGGAATCATCTCTGAAGGCTTGCTCACCCCGGTGGAAAGCCCATAAAGAGAAACTCACGATTGAGGATGTTCATGCGCTCGCTCATCATACTGACCTTGCTGTACTCGCTCAGTGCCTGTGGACCGGTGATCGCCACGAGTAATATTGTTTCAGCGGACGCAGCGCTCGAGGAAGCTCGCTTGCTCAATGCACAGCGCTTTGCACCTTATTGGTACCATAGTGCCGAGTTGTTCCTGAAAAAGGCTAGAGAACTCGATGGGCATAGTGAGTATCAGTTTGCGAGTGAATTTGCAGGCTTAGCGCTGGTTCGCGCAACCAAGGCGCTCGATATCACACGGCGCCGAATGCATAGTCGTCCTGTGACCCAAAAAAAACGTAAGGGAAGCTACGAATGGTGAGGTCGGCGCTTTGCCTTCTTGTGGTTGCTAGCTGTACGACGGTTTCCCCATACCGACCGGTGGGTGACCCCACCATTGATGAACCTTTTGCCCAAGCGTTCAAGGCGCTCGAGCCCTTAGAAGCGATGGAAGAGGCGACCTGCGCACTTCACGATCTTGCCGATCAAGCAAGCGCCTTGAGGGGCGTAGTTAAAATCGACGGTAAACGGTTCAACATTAACGCCTCAAAACTTGACGAACTTCCCCCCGGACTCCGCGGTGGACTGCAAAAATTAAACGAAGGTATGAGTGGTGTTTCCACCATGCAAGCCCAACTAAGCAAGGTCGCCAACGACCTTGAGTCAGCCGCTTCAAAATCCAGTACTGCGCAAGCTAAGATCGCTCGAATCAACCTCGCTAGAGATGCGATCAGTAGCAGTTCAGATCGCCTTCAAGCCGTCGGAGGTGAACTCAGAAAGATGGTCGGACTTGCACAGAGTTCAACTTATTGGGACCGACCACTCCTGTGCAAGGAGGTAGAAGACCGTCGCGCCAATCGGCTGATCGCAACCACTGAGTCCACAGGCGGTGGAGGGACGGCACGCTTACTTGCCCAAATCAAAGCGTACGAAGAAATCCTTGAGCAAGCGCGCGGTAGCGGGGCGACACGCTGTGCGCCCAAGTCGCTGGCAGAAGCAGAAGCCTACGCCGAGTTTGCTCGTATCGA
>CACGMS010000028.1 GCA_902574205.1 uncultured Candidatus Hydrogenedens sp.
GCCCAAAAGATGACGCTTCCTCGTCTTGAGCGAAAAATTGCCGCCAAGCCTCGGGCACCGAACTGGGGTCATTGAGGTATTGGGCGTGTAAGGATTCGACGTAGGGTAGACTGCCCGCGCCGAGTGTATCAAAAATCGATTGGCTCATGGCCTCACCTAGTCCGTAGGTCGCGTCTGGATTTCAAGCCCCTATGGGGCTCAGGTCAAGTTTATGCGCGTTCATTATGCTAATGAAGAATGAACACACTGTGGTTTTCGTCGTAGGTAGCGACCACTAGATCACTCAATTCATCACCATCCATATCAGGGGTACAGACCGTGTATTTTGGGCGGTTTTCGATCGGTGTCGAGGTCCATTGACCGTCGCCCCATCGGATCTCATGACGCAACCCACCGACCACTGAAATTTCATCCCGGCCATCACCATTGAGATCACAGGTCGAGAGGTTGGCGATCAAGCCCACGGTCTCGGGGACATCAATAAGGATCGGCTCACTACCGATTCGGTGGACGATGAGTTGAGTCCGATCGTTGTAGGTTGTGAGAATTCCATCGCTTTCATCTGCCGCTAATCGAACCGTTGTCGGATGATTTCCCACCATCCCTGAAGCCTCACCTCGAATAGCCGGATAGATCTGACCGTTACCGTCGTTTTCATTGAGTGCGTAGCTTTGTCCGCTACTCAGAGGCGAATTGAGCACCCATATGGAACCGTTGCCGCCTTCGGCCTGGCGGTCGACAATCGCAAGGGCAGACGGGTTGGAGTCAGTAAATCGGCCGACGCTGAGTAATTGTGATGAGGAGGTATTCGCCAGTCTTAGAACCAGGCTATTGGGTGCTTGTGCATCAATTCGACTTGGTGAATCTTGATCCAAACGGCCAAGATCAAAGAACCTGAGAAAGCGTGTGCCCGTTTGTAAAATCAAGGCATCTCGAGGGGATTCACTGTTGGGTAGAGGTGCCAACCCACCAGGGTAAAACGCCATGTTGAGGCGGACGATACTGTCGATGCCGCTGGATTCAGTCATGACATGAAACGTTCGAATCTCAGCTGCGCGAGTCGACCACTTCAAAAATTCGAATCGCCCGTCGTTTTGACTGCCAATTGATGCGACTACAATTTCGTTTCGGTTGTTATCGATCAATGGCGCGACGAGGCAGCTAACTGAATTACGACCCCTCAGCGTGAAGGCCGTCGCGGAGGTGTCGGTCAGGGCATGGTTTCCCGTCATCATCCAGCCTGAGTTGACCGTGACGTTTCCAAGTGTAAACCCTCGAATCAGGACCAGATCAGTCAATCCATCACCGTTGATATCGCCGACGCAGGGTCGGGTGGCGATGGTGAAATCAGAGGGCTGTGAGACTCTTTTTTGCACGAGTTCGACGGTGATTTGTCGTTGGATTTCCGTTCGGTTGCCCGCTTCGTCAGTCGCTCGAATTCGTAGGTTGTGCGTGCCAAGATTGAGCCCTCGCAAACGACCGCCTCCATCGCCACCTAAGATCGTTTCGATCGGTTGAGACGGTTGGTCATTGATTTGCAATTCGACCAGAACGGCTTCGTTGGACCCCACACCGTCAGCATCTGAGACGTTGCTCCAAGTCAACCAAGGCAAGCGCGCAGGCTCGGATTCGACCTCAACATCCAAGGTGGGACCGATCGTGTCGAGCTGAAGCGTGTAATCGGTGATCTGGCTACCGGCGCGCAGTTCTAAATCGTGTTGTCCATGGAGTAGGGTGATCGTTAGGCGCGCCGAACCGTCGGTATCCGTTGTTCCCGAGCCGATCAATTCGTCGTTGCTGTAGAACCCAAACTCAAGCGTGGGTTGCCCTTGTACAAGGAGCTCGATCTGAACACCGCTGGTCGTCTCATCAAGATCAGCGGACGGACCCAATAGCGTACCGCTCGGCGGTTCGATACCCCAGATGGGTAACCCCGCATCAGCGATCGTCCCGCCGTCGCTGACCAGTCCTCCATCCAGAATAAACCCAGCATCATCGTCAATGAGGTCAGGGGCCACAAAACAACCAAAAAGGAGCAGTAATGTAGGCGCAAATGACTTCATGACGCTTCCTTTGGGACGATCTAACCTAAATTTGGACGCTCGATTCGACAAGTCGTTATGTTTGGTAATTTGACGCCATTGAGGGCGCCAATTAAGCGCGTGGGTATGAGTGATTCAAAGCTCGGTCGATATCAGTTGATGGATCGCCTTGGTGCAGGTGGCATGGCGGAGGTATGGTTAGCCGACCAAACAGGCCCTCGTGGCTTTCGGCGTCGTTGTGTGGTTAAGCGCATTCATAACCACCTGAACACTCAAGAAGACTTTGTTGCCCGCTTTGAAGACGAGGCTCGCTTGGCGGCGATGCTTCGCCATCCCAATATTGTTCGTGTGGAAGACTTTGGTGAAGAAGACGGGACCTTGTTTATGGCGCTCGAGTATATCGAGGGTTGGGAGTTTGCCGATTTACTTCGTCGGGGTTCTAAGTCGGGGAAGAAAATCCCCGATGTCTTAGCGCTTGATGTGATCATTCAGATTGCTGAAGCGCTCGATTACGCGCATGCGCTGCGCGACCAGTCCGGTCAGCGATTACGCATCGTTCATCGTGACGTCAGCCCGCAAAATATTTTGATTGAACGAGGCACGGGAGCCGCAAAACTCCTCGATTTCGGTATTGCGAGTGCGGAAAGTAATTTGCACGAGACTCAAGCCGGACTCATCAAGGGCAAAATTGCTTATTTTAGCCCTGAGCAAGCGCGTGGCGATGCGCTTGATGGTCGGACGGATCTGTATGCCTTAGGCTTAGTGTTGTACGAGGCGCTTGCTGGCAAACGTGTCTTTCGTGGTGACTCGATGGTTCAGTTGCTGCGAGAAGTGACTGAAGCCAATGTACCGCCCTTGCTGAGCAAAAGAGCAGATCTGCCGCGTGAGGTGTTGGTCGCGGTTGATAAGGCGACCGCTGAAGACGCCGGTGATCGCTTTGCGACCGGTGCTTCAATGGCAGCAGCGTTAAGGCATGCGCTTCAGGTGATGGGAGGTATCCATGGTCGCTCGGCCATGGACGATTGGGTTGCGACCCTCCCCGCCAATTCGGCGCTCCCCAAAACCGGTATCACTTCGGCGGTGTCGTTGGCTCAAAATGAGCAGTCAGATGAACCTGCAGAACCAGTGATCGAGGCGACGATTGCTTCGGTGTCGAATCAGTCCGAAACGATTCTTGCAGAACCTCAAGTCATCGGCGCTCGACCGCCCAGCCGTCGCGCTGTGCGTAACGAGGTTGTCGTTGACGATGAGCCGACGGTCATCGGCGACGGTCATCGAAACAGAGGTTTAGAGACATCGCAGGTGTCGCAAGGACCGGCAGCTCTTGAAACGCAACCCATTGTCCGCGGTCGAGCCAAACCGTTTTCAAGTGTTTGGATCGCCAGTTTGGTGGCTGGAGTTTTCGCGGTGTTGGTGATCTTGGTCGTGCTGCGATCGGCTTCAACCTCAAGCACGCAGACTCATGCCGGAGAATCGAGGACCGCCCCCGCTCCCGTCCTTGCTCCTGCTCATCTGGATCAGTCGGGTGATGGTGCCGTGGCCGATATAGGTCCAAAGATTGCGGTACCAGCACCCAAGCAAGCTGCTGAACGACCGCTTGGAGAAAAGCCTAAAAAACGCGCTCGAAAACGTCAGTTGATACAACGCGCAAAGCAGAAGTCTAAACCGATGAAACCCATAGTTGTGAGTCCGAAAAAGGCGACGGAACCAGCTGTCAAGCGTCCGGTGACTACCCGTGCGCTACCTGAGTTGGAAAAGCGTGATTTGGATGCGGTGACGATGCGTAATTTTCAGGCTTTGGCGAATTGTCGCAAGGGCGAGAGTGGAATTGAGATTAGCCTGCAGATTCATCAAACGGGGATGCCTTTTAGCGTGCGCGTCGCTGGCGCTTCAAAAGACGTCTCAGGTTGTCTGCGCAAGCTGGTGCGCAAATGGCGTTACCCAGCTCATGGTGGTTCGGCTGTGCGCCATAAGATCAAGCTCTAGGGGATCAAGCTCGCAATTCCAAGCACCGCACCTGAGATGATCAAGCTAAGAGACACGGGAAGATCAACGGACCTAAATCGCTCAACCGAGTTGTTATGCTCCGTGCGTAAACTCTCCTTCTCCGCTCGCTGCGCATCCGATGGCTCGGCGATGTTATCGAGCGATTTGTGTTGCTCTTGGAGATCTAAAATTTCGCTGTAGGCGATATAATTTAGAGCCCCGCCAATGACGATCAGCACACCACCGCCAGCGGCGCTATAGGGCTGCCAAGGCTTGGCAAAGAATCCTTGTGTGGATGCGGGTGGAGTCGTTGTACTCGGAGCAGCGGTTTGCGTTGCTGATCCCGTTGCCGGCTCACCAAACAGCGAGGGCAAAACATCGTCGAGTGCTGCCGCAAGGGCGGGGAGGTCTGGTCCTTGGCGGACCGTGGCGCTGACGGCTTGGGTCTGCCCCTTCACTTGGAGGTTGAGTTCAAGTTCAAAGGTACCTGACTGGGTTCGGCGTAAAGCACCGGCGATGACAAATTGCGGGACGCGACCAGCCATCAGATCTTCAAGACTGACCGGAACGAGTTGAAACCGAGGCGAGTCATCGATGAGCCCACTGACCACTTCTTGAAGTAAGAGTGAGTCGTCGGGCGATAGGGCTTGAGTCCGTTGAAAAGGGATGACAGCGACCTGTGCCGGTGCGGTACTCGCAGCGATGACCCCACCGAGTAAAAGACTGATCACGCCTAAATCCCCCAAAGTGCTTTAGAGCACCGCTTTAGCGACTGTATGACTCGATGCCGTTGCTTAGCCTACTTGGTCAACCGACAAAGGCTTTTTCTAAGACGTATTCACCGATGTTTCTGCCGCTAGTTTGTCGCAATCCCGCTTCTTCGAGGATGTCTTTGACCTCGAGATTGAACTCCATGGAGCCGCAGAGCATCACACGATCACGATCGGGATCAAAACCGGGCTCGACACCTAAGTCATCAAACAACTTTCCTGAGCGGATGAGATCGGTGATTCGACCTTGGCGGGGATGACCAGGATCACGCGTGACGCTGTTGTAGTAATGGAACTGTTTCTGCGCGTAGTCGTCGCAGAGTGGGTCGTTGTAGACCATCTCAGCTAACTGCTGACTGTACTGCAGATCATTGATTTTGCGGCAGGTGTGAGTGAGGAAGACCTTGCCAAATTTTTGATAAGTAAGCTCATCACGAAGAATCGAGCCAAAGGGTGCAACGCCTGTCCCTGTCGAGAGTAACCAAAGCCGCTCGCCCTCACGCAAGGAGAAGGGAAGAAGGTTGCCTACA
Organism: uncultured Candidatus Hydrogenedens sp.; assembly: GCA_902574205.1. Classification (GTDB taxonomy): domain Bacteria; phylum Myxococcota; class UBA4151; order UBA4151; family UBA4151; genus CACGMS01. The sequence continues at coordinate 5,329 of CACGMS010000028.1, forward strand.
GCGCGACCGCTAAGCAGGACTTCGTCACCGACTTGGATGTGCTGGAGCTTTGACGTGAGTGGGCCATCTTGGATTTTGATCGAGTAAAACTCGAGTTCTTCGTCCCATTCAGGGCTTGTAATCGAATAGGCCCTCATCACGGGTTTCCCATCAATCTCCAGCCCGATCATAATAAACTGGCCAGCGCGGAACTTGAGGTGCGGCGGGCGTTCGCATCGGAACCGAAAGAGGGTCTCGGTGTAGTGTTCGATCATGGTCACTTTAACTCGGTGGTCAACGCTTGCCATGGTGATCTTCCTTGTAGCTAAGCGTCCCTAACCTCGTTTATTGAGGTGAGGGACACCCTCGTTAGATTAGGCTTTGGCGCTTAGGTTTTTCCCGATCAAATTGGAAACCAGAAAGGTCACAACCGTGTACGTCAGATGTTGCGCCACTTGGTCGCAAATGAGCCAATTTTTCCTCGGGCTTATACGCTGAGTAATCACCGTAAAATGGCTGGTCGGGTTGGCCAGAAAGAGGCTAGGTGGGCATTATGAATTGGTCAGATCCCAGCGATAATCTACTCGTCCACGGTGATAATTTGCCGGTTTTGCTCTCGATGCAATCCAAATACAGTCAACTTTTTTCGCTCGCTTATCTCGACCCACCCTACAACACGGGTTCGCGTAAAGCGGACGCGTACGACGATGCGATGCCCAGCCTGAAATGGCGCGAGTTTCTCAATGAGCGTTTGGCGGCGATTTGGCCATTGATGACCCAAGATGGTGTGGTGATGATCCAAATCGATGATCGAGAACTTGGTACCGTTCTTGAGGTTCTCGCTCATCACAAACGTCGATTGATTAATCACGTCGTTGTGAAGATGAGTGAACTTAGCGGCGTGAAGATGACGCATGCTCGGGCTCGTCTGCCCAAGCTCAAAGAACATCTCCTCATCGTAGGGGTGGGACCGAGCTCGAAATTACGCAATGTTCGTGTACCCAAAGATCCGGAAAAATTGCGCAGCTATTGTCGTTACTACAGTCAGGTTGTGATCAATCCGAGCGCTCCTTTAGAGCAGTGGCGACTTGAGCCCGTGCGTCGCGTCGCCGCACGCGATTGGGGTTGGGATGCCCAAGCCAGCGATGCTCAAGTCGAGCTGGTTGCCCTAAAAATTAAGCATGCCAAGCAGTTGGTTTACCGGACCAACAACGCGCTGATTGCGGCGTCACCAGGACAAGGTATTCGACCCATCATTTCACCAGAGGGGGTCGACTATGTGGCTTGGGACGATAAACAGATGTTGTTTCTCTCGGACCACCTTGACGAACCTCTTGGTGACTTATGGACGGATGTCAGCACCATTAACTTGAACAAAGAAGGGGGTGTGCGGTTTCGCCACTCGAAAAAGCCAGAAAAGCTGATGCGTCGCTGTATCAAGTTAGCCACTGAGCCTGGTGATTGGGTGCTTGATCCGTTTGCTGGCTCGGGAACGACTGCTGCAGTAGCTACGCAGTTGGGTCGTCGGTTTGTGACCATCGAGCAAGGCGAGCATGCTCGGACCGTTGTTCGAAAGCGACTCGATACGCTTGATACGGCTTATCGTTTTCTAGTCCCCTGAATCGGCGCTGCCTTGCATCATGGCAAGGTTATCGAGCGCCTCTTTCGCCCAGCCTTCATCGAGTGGTCGAAGCAGCCGTTCTACAGCAGTTTGTATAGGCGGCAGGTCCGACCAGCAGTGGTTGGCAACAAAGCGCATATGGTCGGCGGGTGTTTGACCTGGGCGATCAAGAAGGTCCCGACAAGACGCACACAGAAGGATCAGTCGATCCAAGCGAGGTGGTCGGTCGGGTTCGAGATCATAAGGGCGACAGTCGTTACGTTCTTGACACAGCTCGCATGCGCGCCCTGCTCGGCGCGCCAAATCTTTGCCGAGCAGATTGATCGCGCCAAGGCGCTCTTGGTGTTTTTGTAAGCCTTTAGCCATGTCAGGCTGCTTTCTAGTTGAGGAGAACGTTGGCGCTCAAAAGATCAAAGGGCGGAATCTCCACGGTGAATTCGCTGCCGTCGTCCCGGGTGCACAGCAGCGAGCCGTGCATGACGCCGCTCGGTGTATTCAGTGGACAGTAACTCGTGTACTCAAACGCCGCAGTGGGTGGGAGCCAGGGCGTGGCACCGATGATGCCCGCGCCTTCAATCTCTTCGGTTTCACCGTGTGCATCAGTAATAATCCAATGTCGCCTTTGGACTTGGGCAGCCAGTGGGCCTTCATTTAAGATGCGTACACGGTACGCAAAGAACCAGCGTCTTTCGTTCGGGCTTGAGTGCTCGGGTAAGTAGCGCGAGTTCACGACGATTTGCAGGCCCGGATCACTCATGGTTGTCTCCTGTTTTTGATCTCTAGCGCACACTGGTGGTGCGCGTCACGCCCCTGCCACGTTCTTGTGTTGACCTTGCTGCGCTGGCCCCTCTTTTCAACTGCTACCGCATGAGTCACAGAGCAAGGGGTTGAGTGCTCAAAGGGAGCCGTGGTTATGACCAGTAATCGTCCGGATTGGGATTCAATAGGTTCCCGCTTAGACTTCAGTAGAGAATTGGGAACTCTAGACGGTCCCTTAGTCCCTGAGATAGCGGTCTGAAGTGTTGGCCATGAAATCGGTCAAGCCACCTTGGGTGCCCAAACGGTTGACGAACAAGTGGCGAGAGGTCTTTGAGGCCTTGCGTGATGGTCGCGCTCAGCTCAGCGATCACGACCGAGCTTTTGATATGGCGATCGCCCATCAACTGTGCGCGCCGCTAGCGAGTTATGCCCTTAATCGAGGCGAAGCGATCCCCGACCGTTGGCGGGAGCGCCTCAACCATGTGCGCGCACAAAATCTCGTTTTTGAATCGCATTTAGCGTCACTCGCTCAGCAATTAGATGTTCTGAATGTTCCTTGGTTTGTGACGCGCGGCGCGGTGCGTTTAGCTGATCCAATCGTTCCCGATCGCTTATGCGGCGACGTGGATCTTTATGTCTTGCCCAAGGATTGGCCGAGCATCGAGATTGAGCTGGCGGCGAAGCCTGAGTTCGAACGCGTCGTGAGCTATGGTGAGAAAAATCGAAGCACTCGCCATTTTATTTGGCGACCAAGCCTTGAGGTGCAGCTCGATTTTCATTTGAGCGTAAGCCCTTTTCACTCCGAAGGCGGAGCGGGTTACGAGCTGTTGATGCAACGCCGAGTTCGCAACGCACACGGGCTTTGGGTGCTTTCGCCAGAGGATGATTATGGTATGGCCTTGATCGAGGCCTTGATCGAAGCCCCGGCCAATCGGCTTCGGCGCTTGTGGGAGCTCGATGTGCTCTACGAGCGGCTCAAACCTGGCGAGCGGCAGCGGATGCGGCGTCACTTTGGACTTCGGCGCTGGGCGCATCGTCTGCCACACCTTGTTTTTCGGCGCATCCAAGGGACACCGGTGATGCACAGCGCGCGGCAATTATTGGTGCGCTATGGCGGTTTGAGCATGCTGATTTTGGCCAGCAGGCGCCCGGTTCGACAGACCCGCGACTCCATTGGTCTGATGTTGCGGCGTTTTCGGGCTTGACGACGAGCAGAACCGATTCTACCCAATCCGCCGCTGATGCCCAGTAGCTCAGTTGGTTAGAGCGGGTGACTGTTAATCACTAGGTCCGGGGTTCGAGTCCCTGCTGGGCAGCCAAACAAGCGTTCGAGGGAGACCGAGGGCGCACGAAAATTCCTGATAATGCTTACAAAATAAGCCCCTTCTCATACGAGGAGGTTCGGGGAGATTCGTCTAGTTCCTGAAAATATGGCAGTAACTTTGACAGTAACTTGAGCTTCTCGAGGAGGAGTTACTGTCATGGCGCTGACCGTACTGCAGATTCAAAGCACCAAGCCTGGGGCGAAAAACCAGCGCCTGAGCGATGGCGGTGGCTTGTATTTGTTGCTCACGACTAAGGGTCAGCGCTGGTGGCGCTTCGATTATCGCTTTGAAGGAAAGCGCAAAACCTTATCGCTCGGCGTGTATCCCGACGTGACCTTGCGCTCAGCGCGTGAGCACCACCAAGAGGCGAGGCGTTTGGTCGCTCAAGGGGTCGATCCGAGCGCGCTTCGGCAGCAGCGTAAGGCGTCGTCAGAGGTGATCGCTGCGAATAGCTTTGGCGCAGTCGCTACCGAGTGGTTTGAGCGCCAAAAGACTCAGTGGTCAGAACGACATGCTGGGCGGATCTGGCGACGCATTGAACAAGACATCTTACCGTGGCTTGGTCAGCGACCGCTCCACGAAGTGAGGCCACCCGAAGTGCTGCAAGTGCTGCGCCGAGTTGAAGAGCGCGGCGCGATTGAGACCGCGCACAGGCTATTGCAGTACTGCGGAAAGATCTTTCGTTATGGCGTCGCCACCGGTCGCATTGAAAGCGATCCATGCCGTGATCTGCGCGGCGCTTTGCGCCCGGTTCAAGAGACGCACCTCGCTGCGGTTACCGAGCCGCACGCAGTGGCGCTGTTGATGCGAACGCTTCATGCCTACGAGGGCAGCTTGATCGTGCGCAGCGCACTGCAGCTCGCGCCGCTGGTGTTCGTGCGACCCGGTGAGCTGCGCAAGGCGCGCTGGGACGCCATCGATTGGGAGCGTAAAGAGTGGCGCTACGAGCTCACCAAGACCGGAACGCAGCACATCGTGCCGCTAAGCCGTCAGGCGCTTTCGCTGCTCAAGGAGGTCGAGCCGCTGACCGGAGCGGGCGAGTTTGTCTTTCCGTCTAGTCGCGGTTGGGGTCGACCCATGAGCGAGAACACCCTGAGCGCTGCGCTCAAAGCGCTTGGCTACGACGGCTCGGTGCACACGGTGCATGGATTTCGAGCCATGGCGCGCACGCTGCTTGATGAAGAACTCAGCTTTGCGCCGCACTTGATCGAGCACCAGCTCGGGCACCGGGTCAAAGACGCCTTAGGGCGAGCCTACAATCGAACGAAACACTTACCGGCGCGGCACGAGATGATGCAGCGTTGGGCTGATTATTTGGAGAAGTTGCGAAATGACCGGTAAGCCGTGGAGCGTCGAGTTAGCAGTGCAATGGCTAAAGACAGAGAAATGGACACCTCGCGATGCGACGATGATCCTCTTGGAAGATGACCATCCCGCAAAGCACCCAAGTTATACTGGCTTGGATCGTGCGCGGAAGTTGGTGAGCCCACTGTTGTCACGTGGTGAGTTACTTCATCTTGTCATCGATTCGATTCCGGAGACCCGTAAACAACCGGGCTTCCCCCCTAGTCGTTGGATTGAGATGTTCCGTCTTTTGGGTGAGCCGATTCCAGAGACGGTTCAATCGGCAGAGCGGGTACTTGAGCCACAAACACAAAGTCGCAAAATTCGTGCAGATAAGCTTATGACCCATCAGCGGATCATCGTAGCCTTGAGCAAAATGGGACCAGTGGATCTTGAGGCGCCAGGCACAGCGAACAAGATCATGCAGAAGCGACCAGGTAGGTCGCTTGATACTGTCACCAAGGCTATCAAAGCCGCTGCCAAAGCCGTGCGAAAAGACGAATTAAGCGACAAATGAATATGTTACTACGTCAGGATTTTAAACTCCTGAAAAATCTTTCAAACGCACCGGACAGATCGAAATAGAGCGTGAAAGGATCTCCAAAGCCATTTCGGCAGTAGGAGATTCACCGGTGAACGGTAAAGACAAACAAGAGCCTTGGGGCAAAGTAGATCGCTTAGTTCGGCTGAACGAATTGCTTAGTCTGATCCCTGTATCGAAAACTGCCTGGTACGAGGGCGTAAAGACTGGGCGCTATCCAAAGCCCGTCAAACTGGGACCACGCACCGTCGCTTGGCGGCTCTCGGAGATCCGCGCATTGATCAGCGAGGGGGTGGTGTGATGAGCGAAAGCCCCCCGATCCAAGTTTGGCCTGACAAATTCATCAAAGGATTTTCAGGCGAAGATGTTCAGGAGCGCCTGCCTCAGGAGAGTCCCAGGCAACTCATCGACGCCTTGGAAGTGCTTTATCACGGTGACGCTCACTTTGTGCCGTACGTCGTGGTTGACGATGAAGGCGAGCCGCGTTGCCCTGCCTATCAACGGATCAATAAGTCTGGACTCTCAGCCCTGCGAGCCAGAGGTTTCGATGTGCAGTTTGAGGTCATTGTCTTTGACGTTGATGATCCCGCCAAGGAGCCTAGTGGTGAAGCATCACGAGCGTGGCTCGAGGAACAGGTTAGTAGATATAATCGGTTGCCTGCAGAGCTAAAGACGGGGCTAGCATGGGCAAGAACACGTGGTGGATTTCGCTATATCGGCTGCTTACCGCGAGCGCTCAAGCCAGAAGAGTATGAGCTTTATCATCAAGCCTTCTCAGCAGCGCTCGGCGAACACGGTATACAGGTTGATCCTGCGACTAAGGATTGGACGCGCTGCTATCGGCTCCTCCGAGTGATTCGTGATGGGGTGAAGCAAGACTATCCCATGGACTTGGGTCCGCTGGATGAGTTGATGGCGTTTGAGCCCAGCATGAAGAAGCTGCGAAAGCCAAAACGAGCAAGCGCCCGCCTCGATCACAATGGGGTGCAACCCATTGCCGAGGGCGAGCGCCATAGCCAGCTGATGCGCATTGGATTTGACCTGAGAACCAAGAAGCACCTTAGCGATGCCAGACTAGCCGATGAGCTCCGCGCAATCAACGCAGATTCAAAGCGTTGTGCCGCTCCGATACCTATCCCTGAACTTAATGGCATCATCGGCTTTATCTGTGCTCGGCAGCCGTTATCAGAGGAGCTCGGCGAGCAAATGCTCGCTGAGCTTGAGGCGAAGAAACCGTTGCCCCGATTCAAGAGCGACAAGCTGCGGTTTACACCTGATTCTCTTAATCGTTTACTGCACGAGTTCCCGCCTCTGGTTAGCCTAGTCAGCTTCGATGAGTTCACCGGGGCGACCTTTATTAATCGTGAGGTGCCTGGTCAGGCGGGGCGATCGTCCCGAGGGTTTCCGCGTAAAATAGAAACGCACGACGAGCTGGCGCTCGGTATGTATCTAGAGCGCTTGAGCGGCGGCTCCTCACCTCGCGATATATTGGTTCGTCATGCGGTCGAGGTGGCGGCGCGTGAGAATCGCTTCAACGCGCTTCAAGATGCCCTCGAAGCACTCCCGGAGCATGATGGAGTACCTCGCCTTGATCGATGGCTCACGACCTATCTCGGCGTCGAGGAGACCGAATACACTCAGCTGGTTGGGTCGATGTTCCTTGTGCAAGCGATGGCTCGTGCGTTCGAGCCAGGCTGTAAGGCGGATTACGTCTTGATCCTTGAGGGTAAACAGGGCGCTCGAAAGTCTCATGCGGTGCTCGTGTTAGGCGGACCATTCGGAGGCGATGACATGCCGGCGGTGGATGCAGCAAAGAAGGATCACAAAGAGTACGTGATCGGCAAATGGATCATTGAGCTGGCAGAGCTTGATGCGCTCACGCGCAAAGGCGCTCAGCGTACAGCTAAACGCTTCTTCAGCCAATCCAGCGACGACTTTCGGCTTCCTTACGCTCCACGTTCTACCGAGTACTTAAGGACCTGCGTCTTTATTGGCACGACCAACGACACGCACAACTACCTCAGCGACAGCACGGGCAACCGGCGCTATTGGCCTGTCGAGGTCCACCAGGTCGATCTAGAAGCGCTCAAGCGTGATCGCTCTCAGCTTCTCGCAGAGGCGCTGGCTGCCTACAGAGCCGGCACGCCTCGTTGGCCTACCGATGAGCAGCAGCGTGTGCTCTTTGATCCGGAGCAGGCTCAAAGGCTCGCTCGTGACCCTTGGATTGAGGCGCTGGATCGGGTGCTCTGGGAATTTGATGAGGCCACCGTTCGCGATTGCTTGCGATTGCTGGGCATAAAGCCTGAACACCAACGAACGAGCGATCAACAGCGGATCGGTCGAGCGCTCAAGACGCTTGGATGGCAGAAGCTGCGCACCAACCGGGACGGGTACAGAGCGTGGGTCTACCAGCGTCCCTTACCGAACGACAGCGGACCAACGGTCCAAGGGGTCTAGGGTAATTCTTCTCTTAAACGCGAGGAGTAGGGTGGTGTTACGTATAGGGTTTGTTGGGAATTAGGGTGGACTGCTTGGACCGTTGGGTCGGGGAGGTGAAGTTAGCACGAGATCAGCGTCTATCGGTCCTGCTGTTCAACTCCTCCGATTGGCCAAGCACTGGCTATCCGGTTCGAAAGTGTCGCATGCCTTTACACTTTCGGCGCATACCCTAATTGTACCAACGATCAGGGGGGCTGTTGTGGATCTAGACCGGCTCGAAATGGAGTTAAAAAATATCGTCGGGAAGCAACCAGGCATCGACTTTATTTTCGATCTCTTGCTTGCCTATGGGCAACCCAAAGCGTCCATTACTCGTCTAAAAAAGGGCGATTATAATCTAGCTGAAAATCGGGGTGAACTGCTCTGGAAGAAGAAGGTGTTCTTCAAGCACATCAAGAGCGGAGATCTTCATTATGCAATCGACGCATCCCAGCGTGGTCGATCGATAACGAAGCATCATCCTCGGTTCATCATTCTAACGGACTTTGTGACGCTTCTGGCCGTAGATACAAAAACTAAGGACAGTTTGGATGTCCCATTTCGGGATTTGCCGAAGCACTACGACTTCTTTCTCCCCTGGGCAGGCCTTGAGAAGTCGGATTTGCGGAGTGAAAACCCCGCTGACATAAAAGCTGCTGAGAAGATGGGGCGTCTCTACGAACTCATTCTTCAGCTGAACCCTGTCACCACCGAGGAAGAGCGGCACGCGCTCAACGTCTTTCTTGCGCGGCTCTTGTTTTGCTTCTTCGCAGAGGACACGAACATCTTCGAGGATGATCAGTTCACCAACGCAATCGCCTCACACACCGCAGATGATGGCAGCGACCTGCAGCCGTACCTAGAGCGACTTTTTCGGGTTTTAAACACGGCGGACCGCTCGGTTTTCCCAAGCTTCCTGCAAGCCTTTCCCTATGTGAACGGTGGGCTATTTGCCGAGGATCTCCAGGTACCCAGGTTCAACAGCCGCTCTCGCAAGCTCATTATCGAGTCAGGTTCATTAAACTGGAAGGCGATCAATCCGGATATCTTCGGCTCGATGATTCAGGCAGTTGTCTCGACTGAAGATCGAAGCACGCTTGGGCTGCACTACACCTCGGTAGTGAACATCATGAAGGTGCTGGACCCTCTTTTTCTGGATGACTACCGGGTGGAGCTTGAAAAGGCGGGCAACAGCGAAAAGAAGCTCAAAGCCTTTCTGCAGCGTATTTATAACACCCGGGTTTTTGATCCTGCGTGTGGCTGCGGCAACTTTCTAATCATCGCATATAAGGAACTGGCAAAGCTCGAGATTGAAGCTTTCGAGAGGCTCTACGGTCGACAGTTGAGTTTTGAGTACAATAGCCAACTCACTATTGCGCAGTTTTTTGGCATCGAAATCGATGACTTTGCTCACGAAACCGCGAAGGTGTCGCTTTGGTTAGCTGAGCATCAAATGAACGTCGCATTTGAAGATGTGTTCGGGCACACAAGGCCTACGTTGCCGCTGCAAGATGGTGGGAACATCGTTTGCGGAAATGCGACGCGGTTGGATTGGGGGGATGTTTGCCCAAAAAATACTGCGTGCCAGACCTATGTCGTGGGTAATCCGCCATATTTGGGCGCACGCAATCAAAGCGCTACTCAAAAATCAGATATGGAGCATGTGTTTGAGGGGCACAAAGACTATAAAGATTCCGACTATGTTTGTTGCTGGTTTCTTAAAGCCGCTAGCTACATCAAGGGTACGTCAGCGGAGTTCGCGTTCGTTGCCACAAACTCGATATCGCAAGGAGAAGTTGTTGGTTATTTGTGGCCCCGGGTGCTGAAAACAGCTGAAATCTCTTTCGCCCACCAGTCATTCAAATGGACCAACAGCGCACGGGGTAACGCAGGCGTCATCTGCGTGGTCATTGGGATACGCGAACGGAGCGCCACTGGAAGACCCAAGCGACTGTTTTCAGAAAATACCGTCCGGATAGTACCGAACATTTCTCCATATTTAGTGCCTGGTAGTGACACCGTTGTTCTCCGAACGAGAACCGCCATCTCCGAGCGCCCCAAAATGGTATTGGGTAGCATGCCTCGTGATGGGGGGAATCTCATCCTTTCACCTGATGAAGCAACGGCTCTTGAAAACTCTCACCCAGAGATAACCGACCTCGTGCGGTATTTTTATGGCGGGGTTGAGTTTTTGAAGTCCCGGCCGCGACGGTGTCTGTGGATTACAGATGACCGATTAGCTGCAGCCCTTTCAGTCGATGAGATAAGACGGAGGATTGAAAACGTACGAGCATTCAGAGGATCTTCAAAGGCCAAGACGACTCAACAGTATGCGCGAATACCTCATAAGTTTGCCCAGCGCAGCCACAAGTCAGGCACCGCGATAATAATACCGTCTACATCGTCAGAAAGGCGAGACTACATTCCAATGGGTTTCTTGGATTCGAGCGCGGTCATTTCCAACGCGGCTTTAGCTATTTATGACGCGGAGCCATTGTGTTTTGCCATACTTCAATCACGGATGCATATGTCCTGGGTTCGGATGGTCGGTGGTCGAATGAAAACCGATTACCGATACGCAACCCAGCTTTGCTACAACACATTCCCATGGCCAAGTTTGATTCCAAAAAGGGTTGTGTTGTTGGAGGAACTTGTCTTTGAAATTCTGGATGCCCGGGAGAAGTGTCCTGAACTAACGATTGCCCAGATGTATGACCCCGACGTTATGCCATCCGCCCTTATTGCTGCCCATCAAAACCTAGATGGCGCAGTCGACCGATGCTACCGCTCAACGGGTTTCCGTGACGATGTTCACAGGTTTCAACACTTGCTTTCCATGTACGAAGAGCTGAACGAAAGGAGTGGTAAATCTGATGCCTAATCTCGTCAACGTCACGTACGCCCAAACCCAAAGAAGCATTAACACCGACAACCTCGGTATGCGAGAGATGCAGGCCCGTGCATTCGAAGCACGGGAAGCTCAATACCTCCTGTTGAAGGCGCCTCCTGCCTCCGGGAAATCTCGAGCACTCATGTTCTTGGGCTTGGACAAGATCTTTAACCAGGGAATGAAAAAGGTCATTGTTGCGGTTCCCGAGCGATCGATTGGTGCGTCGTTTGAGCCAACTAAACTCACTGAGTATGGCTTCTTTGCTGACTGGGAATGCAAGCCGCAGAACAACCTGTGTAGTCCAGGTGGGCACGCAAGCAAGGTGTCGGCATTCAAGCAGTTCTTAGCCTCGCCTAGTGATGTGGTGCTCATCTGTACCCACGCAACGTTGAGATTTGCTTTCGAGGGTGTCGAAGAAGCCGCTTTCAACGATGTCCTGTTAGCCATCGATGAGTTTCACCACGTGTCAGCTGACGGTGATAATCGGCTAGGTGAAGTGATTCGCTCCATTATGCGTGAGTCGACAGCTCACATTGTCGCGATGACGGGTTCCTATTTTCGGGGCGATAGTGTTCCCGTACTCGCTCCAGAAGATGAAGCCCTCTTCGCGAAGGTAACGTACAACTACTATGAGCAACTTAACGGCTATGAGTTCTTAAAGACGCTCGGCATTGGCTATCACTTTTACCAAGGTCGATATTTAAGCGCGCTCCACGAAGTGTTGGATACCGATAAGAAAACCATCCTGCACATTCCTAGCGTCAACGCTGGTGAGTCCACGAAGGACAAATATAAAGAGGTGGATAGCATCCTCGATATCGTCGGTACGGTAACGAAACAGGATTCAAAAACTGGTATTCTTTCGGTGCAACGACACTCTGATAAAAAAATAATCAAGGTTGCGGACCTTGTAAACGACAACCCCAAGCAACGCGACAAGGTGGTGGCCTACCTTCGAACGATGAGTCGGGTCGATGATCTTGATCTAATTATTGCCTTGGGTATGGCGAAAGAGGGCTTTGACTGGCCGTTTTGCGAGCATGCCTTAACCGTCGGTTATCGAGGGTCTCTGACCGAAATTATTCAGATCATCGGTCGGGCGACTCGAGACAGCAACAACAAGACCCACTCGCAGTTCACGAACCTTATTGCGCAGCCAGATGCGGCAGACAGTGAAGTAAAGCTTTCGGTAAATAATATGCTCAAAGCCATCACCGCGTCGTTGTTGATGGAACAAGTTTTGGCACCGAATGTAAATTTCAAAGCCAAGCGATTTGAAGGTGAAGCAAACGAGCCCGGCACGATCAAGATCCATGGGTTCAAAGAGCCCAGCACTCAACGGGTGCAAGATATTGTCGAGTCGGATCTGAACGATCTCAAAGCAGCTATATTGCAAGACCCTACGCTGCTGCGAACGCTGCCCGGCGAGTTCATTGAACCCGAGGTTATCAACAAGGTGTTGATTCCAAAGGTGATACGAAAAAAGTATCCTGAACTGTCTGACGACGAAGTCGAAGAAATCCGCCAGCATGTGGTGGCGGATTCGGCAATCAAGAACGGTGAAGTTATTCAGTCTGGTGATCGGCGATTCGTACGAATGGCTGGAAGGTTTGTGAACATCGATGAGTTGCACATCGATCTCATCGACCGGGTAAATCCATTCCAGAAAGCGTTTGAGGTGCTATCCAAGTCAGTTACGTCAAGGCTGCTTAAGGTGATTCAAGACACAATTGATGCGACGCGTATTAAGATGACGGACGAAGAGGCTGTCATTCTCTATCGAGACAAAATTAAGCCCTTCATGGAGTCCACAGGGCATGAGCCCAACATCAATTCCAACGACCCATTAGAACGAAGAATGGCTGAGGCGGTTGTCTACTTACGGCACCAAAAGCGTCAACGAGCTGCGCAGGGTAAGCTGTGACCGATTTCGCAAAGGAGTTGGAGCACATCCTAAGAAATGACCCGTTAGGTTTACTCAAAGAGAAATCGAAGCAGTCTTCAGTTATGACAGCCGACGAACGCCTGCTGCAGTCGTTCGAAGAGATTAATGTGTTCTATCGAGAGCATGGACGGGCGCCACAAAAAACTCGCGACATTACCGAGCGTAAATTGTACAGTCGGTTGCAGGGTTTGCTTGAAAACCCGAGCAAGGCTGAAGCTTTGACTTCAGTCGATGAGTTTGGGTTGCTTGTTGATGCCGCTGAGGTCGAACCTACGCCGATCGAAACGCTGGACGATATCTTCAATGATGACGCTTTCGATCGCCTCGAAGAGCAGGCTGAGGATATTTTTACGCTACGTCATGTTTCCGCCAAGCCGTCGCGCCCGGAATATACAGCTCGGCGTAAACCGTGTAAGGAATTCGATCGGTTTGAACCGCTATTTCAGCGGGTTCATAATGAGTTGGCAACTGGAAGACGGGTGTCCATGCCCTTTACTGGTGAGACTCAAATCGAGCCTGATACCATATTTCTGTTGGGTGGTTCGCTAGTTTACGTAGCCGGCAGAGGAGAGTTTCAACGGAAAAACTTTGCTGGGAGGCGATTGCGTTCCGATGCAAGACTGTACTGTGTGTTCGAGAACGGTACTGAATCAAATATGTTTCAACGCTCTTTGGCTGCAGCCCTGTGGAAGAAAGAAAATAGTCGAATTATTGTTGAGGCTGAACAACTCGAGTTGGCAGATGAGTTCTCACAATTAGGTCAACCAAACGAACCTACGGGCTACGTTTATGTTGTTAGAAGTTTGAGTGAGGACCTGAGCATTACGAACGTGCCGAATCTGTACAAAATTGGCTTTACAACCAAGGGGCTGAAAGCACGGCTGACTAAGGCAGCAACTGATCCAACATTTCTAATGGCTGATGTGAAACCTGTTGATGAGTTTGAAGTCTACGACTGTGATGCTCAGAAAGTTGAGGCTCTACTCCATAGATTTTTTGGCTCGGTCCAAGTTGAACTAGAGGTGGAAGACAGCAAGGGCGAGAAACACATGCCGCGCGAGTGGTTCAGTGTACCAAGGGATCAAATTGCAACAGCTGTCAGAATGATGGTTGCAGGTGATATCATCAACTATTTCTATGATCCCGAGACACAAGAAATTCAGGCTAAGGAGAGAGTTTCTGATGGAGAAGGTTAGAGTTCATTTCTCTGCCGCCATTCGAACCAGGTCAGCAAAGGTCTGCGGCATCTTCTCCTGTGCCGGCTGAGCCACGGGCATCGGCTGAGGCCGCCCCCAATCCTGCCGCCGCCGCCGCTCAAGCCACCACGCTGCAGCCTTCCAGTCGCCCTTGTCGATCGACTCATCAATTGTCGCTACCGCCCGCATGGTCGCCGTCGCCTCGGCGCGCTCAACCGCCGTGAGCAACTCGAGCTGTAGAGGCGTCGCTTGGTCATCGTCTCGAGCGGTTCGCATCCAGTCATGAAAGGTCGTCTCACCGACTCCAGCGAGTGCTGCAGCTGCCTTGCGTGTCCCGCCCGCGCTGAGCGTGGTGCAGATCATATCGAGGCGTTTTCTGGTCAGCTTGGTTGGGCGGGGCACTTTATCATCCTTCAGGGTACCTAGTTACCGGTATTTCCGGCGTTGGTTGGGTACTGTTATCAGAGTTGAAATATTGCCCTGTTGAAGTAGGTAATGCAAGTCGGATTGGTAATTGTTATGAGTAAAAACAACGTTTTAAAATGGTCTTTGGGGCTATCTTCGTACCGTCTTGTTCAAAGTTTCGGTATCGTCAATATTGGCTCCACATTGTGTGGAGAAAGCTACATGTTACTTCGGTTGATTATAGTGCTGGCGGTCTGTTTGCCCTCTTCATCCGTCCTAGCCCGCTGCACAAAAGATACCGAGTGCAAAGGGAGTCGCATCTGCCACAAGGGTATGTGCAGAGCACCTTTCAAGCAGTCTGCACGTCGCCCAAATGCGAAAGCTCGAACTAGCGGTGGGCAGTGGTCTGCTGCTGCTGGTGTGTCCTTTATGTATATCGGCGGCCGAGGTATGGAGTGGAATTCTGCACCAGGCGTTGCGGTATATTATGAGAAAAATAATCTTATTGGAGTTGCCGAAGGCTATATTGGTGGCGTTCCCCTAACCGGTCTTTCGGTAGGTGGTGGTTACAAACTCGACCTGCCATTTGGTTCGTTGGGTCTAATGGGGTTGGTTGGCGCCTGGGAGGGGCGTGTACAGGTCGAGGACACCTTGCCGTCCATTTCCTACTTACCCTATTCGCCGGTTGTTCAGACAGCATTTTTATGGGTTCAGCCCTATTTGCGCCTTGGAGATAAGTTCAGTCTGGTTTTGCGTCCAAGGCTAGGGATTATCGGGCTACAAGAGGATTGCCAGTATTCGCCATGCCTATCGCAGTCTGCTGCAGCAGCTGGCTTCACAGCGGATATTGCCTACAAATTTTGACCGTCCCTTATTTGTGGTCGCTAACTCTTAGGGTCTAACCAGCGCTTTTCGCAGTAACTATGACAGTAACTCAAGCCTTGGTGTGATATAAAATAGTGCTAAAACAGTATTTTGTATTTGTATTTCGAGTCCCTGCTGGGCAGCCAACAACAACTGAGTACGACACCTCTCGGGGTGTCGTTCTTTTGTTTTACCGGTCGTCTCGTTCGAAAATTTTGCGTTTACGGGATTAAAAATCCGAGGAATCACATTTGTATCTTGGGACGATCAGTGTGGGTTTGTTGTATGCGTTACTCACACTTAGTATTCAGGGCCCGCCGTTAAATTGTAGACGATTACGGTCCATATTCTCGTCAAATCTTACCAACTGATTTTGATTGCCGTCTACGGTCGAAACGGTGATGCCCAAGGCCATCAAGCCGTTTGCATTAAAGATGGCATCGAGGGCGTCGTCGTTGAGTTCAATATTGATGAAGACGTTTGGCCGGCTTTCACCGTTATCATTGATCGTTGCGCTACCCAAAAGCGTCCCTGAACCAAGGTCGGCAAAGATGTCTGCTGACGTGCCATTAGCACGCAAGGTGGAGACATCGGTATTGTCGATGCTCCAGACTTGAACGGTTTCTGACGTCCCATTCGTTAAGAACCAATCTAAATAAAGACGTAACGATGCACTAAACACCGCAGATCGCCGCGGGAAATTATTGCTATTGACGACGATAAAGCCTCTATATTGGTCTCCCTCAAGAAGTCCTACACCAATAATCTCGTTATTCGCTGAATGAGGCGCATCATCCGAGTGCCAGCCTTGATCAACAAAACGGATTTCCATTCCTTCCGGTACGCCACAGTTGCCCTCTGAGCAAATGAGTCCATATTGGCAGGCTTGGTTGCAGCCGCCACAATGGTCTACGCTAGAGTCGGTATTGACGCACAGGCCACCGCAGTTGGTTGAGCCACCAACACAACTCAATCCACATTGCCCTTCAACGCAGATTTGTCCGTCAACGCATGCATTGCCACAAGCTCCGCAGTTGTCGCTATCGTTATTTAGGTTGACGCAGGACCCTGAGCAGTCGGTTGAGCCACCCACGCATTCAAGGCCGCATTGCCCTGCAGCGCAGACTTGACCATTGGTACAAGCGTTGCCGCAGGCGCCGCAGTTGTCGCCATCGTTGTCTAGGTTGACGCAGGATCCGGAGCAGTTAGTTGAGCCACCAACACAACTCAATCCACATTGCCCAGCGGCGCAGACTTGACCATTGGTACAGGCGTTGCCGCAGGCGCCGCAGTTACTGACATCGTTGTTGAGGTTAACACAGGATCCGGAGCAGTCAGTTGAGCCGCCCACGCATTCAAGGCCGCATTGCCCAGCGGCGCAGACTTGACCGTCCACGCAGGCGTTGCCGCAGGCACCGCAGTTACTAACATCGTTGTTGAGGTTGACGCAGGACCCGGAGCAGTCAGTTGAGCCGCCCACGCATTCGAGACCGCATTGCCCTGCGGCGCAGACTTGACCGTCAACGCAGGCGTTGTCGCAAGCGCCACAATGCAAGGTGTCGTTGATGGTGTTGACACAAGCATCACCGCAAAGGGTCGAGCTCCC
>CACGMS010000029.1 GCA_902574205.1 uncultured Candidatus Hydrogenedens sp.
GAACCAAACGCGCGGAAAATGGTCCCCGACCGAGCAGCGTATTAATCGCATTTCGCGTATCCAAAACCAGACCAGCGACATCCATCACCATCTGGTAATCGACGTTTTGATGATCAGTCGTGATCAATACGGCATCCGTGTCTTCAAGTAGGGCACGTGTCAGCGCTTTCGATCCCCCCAGCCGAAGATCGTGTTTTCGCATGTGTGGTAACTCGGGGACATAGGGGTCATGGTAACGAACCTTCGCTTGCCCTTTAATCAACAACTCAATCACATCGAGCGCTGGACTTTCACGCATATCTTCAACACCTGGCTTGTAGGCGACACCAAGAACCAAGACCTTAGCATCACGCAGAGCTTTACCGTCTTCGCTCAAAGCCACTCTTAACCGATCAATGACATATTGCGGCATGCCACTGTTGATTTGACCCGCCAGCTCAATAAAGCGCGTCGTCAACCCATGTTCCCGGGCTTTCCAAGTCAGATAAAAGGGGTCAACTGGAATACAATGACCACCAATTCCAGGCCCTGGCGTAAACTTCATAAACCCAAAGGGTTTGGTCGCTGCCGCGTCAATCACCGACCAGACATTGATATCCATACGGTCGCAGACCATCTTCAACTCATTGACTAACGCAATGTTCACCGCACGAAAGATGTTTTCAAAGAGCTTCGCTAACTCGGCAACTTCCATCGAATCCACGGCGATTACCCGGTCAAGTGCCCGTTCGTAGAGCGCGACCGCTCGCTTCGTCGTTGCTTCCGTGTAACCACCCACGAGTTTAGGGATGGTTTGCGTGCCAAAATCGACGTTCCCGGGATCTTCGCGTTCTGGTGAATAAGCTAAATCAAGCGACTCACCGACAACCAAAGAACTGCCCTCTTCGAGAATGGGCTTCATCACCTCAGCGCTCGTACCCGGAAAGGTGGTACTCTCAAGAATCACCAAAGCACCCTGCTTCAAATGCGGCGCAATTCGTTCGCAGGTGGAAGTCACGTAGCTCAGATCGGGGTCTCGATATTTCGTAAGCGGCGTCGGCACCGCAATGATGACCGCATCCGCTTCGCTGCACCGGGTAAAATCCGTCGTTGCCTCAAATCGTCCGGTGGCCACCGCCTGGGCAATATCATCGTCAGCGATATGGCCGAGATAACTGGTTCCGTTCGTGAGCGCATCGACCTTACTTTGATCAATATCTAAGCCGAGCACAGAGACGCCGCCACGCACAAAGCTCAAAGCAAGCGGCAAGCCCACATAACCCATTCCTACGATTAAAACGCGTTCATCAGAAACCATGCGCACCTCCGGCTGGCTGCGCCCATAGCGCGCTTGGGCAGTGTGATCCAGAACTTGCGTCTCGGCGCATCAAGAAGCAGCGTAAGGTATGATCGATCGATCTCGACTACTAAAAAATATAAGTTGGCTTGGCGGCGCCCAGGTCGTTGCGCGCATTTTGCAACTCGTAGCGTACGCAAGCATCGCTCGCCGTCTTGGAGAAATTGGCTTTGGCCGCTTTATCTACGCCTTTTCTTTGCTGGATATGGTGGCGTTCACTGCGACTCTTGGGTTGCCGATTTTATACACCAGGCACCTCGCCGCAGAGCGTACAGCGCATGCGAATGCAGCAGTCATCATCAAACATCGGCTGACACTCATCGTCGCCTTCTTCGGTTCAATTTGGTTGCTGCTCGTTCCACCGGACCTGGCCATCGATCTACTCGCCATGATGTTCTTGGCCATGCTTTTGCGCGGTTATCATTATTTCGGAGCATCGGGCCTCCGCGGCAAAGAGAACATGCAAGGCGAGGCGATTGCCACGGTCGCCGGACGCATCACCTTTACGCTAATCGCAGGCGCAGGTGTCTGGCTGACGGATGAACCCAAGGCGATGCTCAGAATTACATTCCTCGGCTTCCTCGTCGGTGAAATGGTCACCTTGATTTCAATCAATCGAGCGATGGCGGCTATGGGTTTGGTTTGGAATCCACCCCCACCAAACCCAAGACAACGCGCCGCAGTCTGGCGCGAGATGCTGCCCTTTGCTGCAGCTGGCCTGCTTGGGCTGATCGCTTTTCGCGTCGATGTGGTTATGCTTCGCGAACTCTCGACGCCTTTGATGGCTGACCATCTCGTCGGAAACTACGGCGCGGCCTATCGAGTTTTAGAAGCGGGCCTATTCATACCCGGAGCAATTGCTGCTGCGTTATTCCCCGCGTTGGTTCGCTCCAGCGAAGGCGAGCGGTTGCCCGCTAACCTCTTTCGGCAAGCGACACTCATCTTGCTGGGTTTAGGCCTACTCGGCGCTGCGGTGCTGGTCTTTGGTGCGCCTCTTCTCATGCGTCTCTTCGCCGGACAAGGTTACGAACAAGGCATTCCAGCACTCACTGCTCTCGGCGCAGCCGTTCCCTTTTTGTTCGTCAACTTTGTTTTGGGTTCTGGCGTGTTCGCTTTGGGCAAAGAGTGGTGGGGTTTCATCGGTTTGTGTCTAAGCCTTTTATTAAACATAGTTGGCAACTATTGGGTCATGACTCAGTACCCTAGCCATGCGCTGGTCGGAGCAGCGCTCTTTACCGCTGCGTCAGAGGCTGTTCTGACCTGTTCTCATGTCACCATTCTCGCTTTAGCCAAGCGCACTAGCGAGTCACCGCAATCATCTCACTAGGACCAAGCGACGTGGTTTGGGTCAGTCCATGCCCCGTGCGTCCGAGCGTCGGATCGCCCCAGCAGGCGACGCGCCCATTTTGACCCAAAGCGCAGATCTGCCGCTCACTACCCACGACGGTTTGTACTTGGTCTCCCAACTCGCTCTGTAGATCGACGGCAACCGGCAAGCGCCGACTCAACAACTGACCATCACCAATCTGACCCCAAGTGCCATTGCCCCAGCAGTAGAACCCTTGGGTGCCGTCCTGACGGTTGCTGCCGACACAATTGGCGTAGCCAAAACGCAAAGCACCAACCGTCGAAATATTCAGTACAGCGCCCATTCGCCGGGGCTCAGACCGTGTTCTGGTCGAATTGTCACCGAGCTGTCCTTGCCCATTATAGCCCCAACACCACAAGCCATCGGCCGCCGTGAGCGCACAGGTATGCAGACGTCCTACAGCGACGGAAAGCACGCTGGGAATCATCACCTGAGTAGGACTTGTAATCCGCTGTGTAGACCGGTCGACGGCGATTTGTCCCTCGTTGTTTCGCCCCCAACAAAAGAGATTACCGGACCCCGTCACCGCGCAGGCATGGCGAAACCCGAGGACAAGGTCTTGAATCGGCGGCAGGCTGCCGACTGCTCGAGGTCGTTGTGAACTGTTTCGGTTCCCCTGACCAAGTGATCCTTCGTTTCCGTAGCCCCAACAATGAACACCGTCACTGCGATCCAAACCGCAAGCATAGGCATTACCGCCTCGGATCATTTGCATGGGCGGTAAATCGAGCTGCTGCGCCTCAGTTTGGTCCACATTGGTACCTAAACCAAGCTGTCCATTGCGATTATAACCCCAACAGTACGCGTTCCCGTCCACCAATACGGCACAAGTAAAACTCTCTCCTGCAGAAATTTGCGCAACCTGACTCACCGCCGTCACAACCTGCGGACTACTGGCTGCATCCGTTGTGCCTTCGCCAAGCTGACCGTAACCGTTGCTGCCCCAGCAACGCGCAACGCCTTGCTGATCAAGCGCGCAGAAATGACCATCACCGGCGCTCACTTGAATGGTGTTCTCAAGGCCCTCAACCACACGCGGTCGACGAATCGGAAGGGTGGCAGGCAGACCTGCACCTAACTGACCAAAATTATTGACGCCCCAGCAATAGCGACGCCCATCGACGCGCCATGCACAGCCATGATGCGGCCCTATCGCCACACCCACGGCACCCGTAACTCCTTCAACCGCTCTGACGCCGTTGTCCACTCGATGCGTCGATGGGTCACCCGCTTGACCGTAGTGATTCCAGCCCCAGCAATAAACCTGTGCGTCTTCACCGGCGATGACGCAGCCAGTGGTTGACTCCAGCTCGACAGCGATCGCCTGGTTCCTATCAGGAATAAGCGTCGGACCATGCGGCGACCGAACAGGCAAACCTGTCTGTCCAGCCCAATTCGTGCCCCAACACCTTAATGTCTGATCACTCAAAATAGCGCACGCGCTTGTGTTACCGACATCAATATCGACGACGTTTTCAAGACCATCGACTTGGACAGGCACCTTCTGATTACCCGTCACTTGATTGGTACCAAAGCGCCAACTGCCGGCGCTCCCCCAACACCACGCCGCGCCTGCTCGTGTCACTGCGCACGCATAGTATTGTTCAATATCCAAAGCGATCACCTGTTCAAGGCCGCTTACACGAACCGGACTTACTGACTCTTGAGTGGTGTCATTTCCGAGTTCACCGTAGCGATTACGCCCCCAACAATAGACGTGTTCGTCGCGGTTAACGTAACAGGCCGAATGTGTACCAACCCGCAACATCGTCGCTCCAGAAACACCAGGCAACCGCGTCGGTATTTCCATGGTTTGACTACCCGGACCTCGACCAAAAGAACCCAAGCCCCAGCAACTCACCTCACCGGATTCATGAAGCGCACAAATCCAATCTCTACCACCATCAATATCGATTACATCCTCAGCCAAACCTCTCGGACGTCGCCAACCATCGACATAACGAGTACGAGCCGCCTCGCCCAAGCCAAGTGTTCGATCGGCATTGTAACCACGACAAAAAACCTTACCGTTCCCCAGTAGAGCACAGGTCGAATAGTTGAGCGCAACCAGACGATGGACTTGATAACGACAAGCATTCGTACAGCCGTCATCATTAACCAGATTGCCGTCATCACACTCTTCGAAGTCCTCGTCGGCGGGATGACCAGATGTCCGCAGTCGTCCATCACCGCAGCGATCAGGTCCAGAATCAATACCCGGCCCCGCATCTGATTGACCCACGTCTCCAACGGGTAGCCCACCATCTACAACACGTCCTGCATCGTCGATCATCGATGCGTCAGTCTGGGGTACGATACGAGCATCTGGAGCACCCGCAGGCTCACTGTTACAAGCCATCCAACCAAGGACGATGACCGCTGAAAGAGGAACGTTCGCGCGCATAGAAACTCCCAAGCCACTATATCCGGAGCAGGAACTCACAGACAAGTCGATGGATCAATTGATACCGGCACGTAAAGCGGCGGCATTCGCTTCGGCGGGACAGTCCAACGTACGCCACTGCTCGGCAGCTTGCTCGAAACACATATCGGCTCGCCTGTTCTCTTCACTTTGGCTTGCAAGCTCGCCAGCTATTTCAAAAACTCGAGCCAGGTCAGCGTCCGCGAACTGTAATCGCTTCAGACGATCCGCCGCTTCACTGAAATAATCACCAAACTGTTTCCATTCACCCAAATTCGCTAAGCCCGGTAATGAGAACACATAACTTACAGCGATCCAACTCTCTTGTCCCGACTTACGAAAATTCTCAAAGCAAGACAGGACCTCACTGTGCGCATCTTCAAATCGATCATCCAACATCATTACTAGGGCTAAGTTGAGACGCACAATGTTTGCCTCCCAAGCGCCGATACTGTCATAGACGCGTTTTGCGCGACCATACCAATCCATCGCACGATCTAGTCGACCTTTCGAACGCGCAGCATCGGCGAGCGCATTCGCAACACCCGCTAAACCGCGCTGCCCCCCGCACCGCTCCCAGTGTTGTAGCGACTTTATAAACAGTGGTAACGCCTTAGATAACTCACCTCGTTCTTGATAAACCATACCCAAGTGAAACAAACATTCGCCCTGAAGTTCATGATTCTGAGGGCAATGACTACTAATGCGCTTCAAGGCTGCTTGGTAGAAGGTGATGGCTTGATCCCAGTGTGATTGCGCACCGAAAATCATCCCGAGGAGCAACTCGCAATGAATTGCCTGTTCAATATTCTGACCATCTTGAGCAACCACTTGAGCGCGCAATGCCAGGTCCGATGCTTGCTCATACTGTCCATGCTCAAAGGCGCACTGAGCTTGAATCCTAAGCGCCAAGACAAGCGCCTCACTTGCACCCATCTCTTCGGCCAAAGATTCAAGTTTCAAGGCTGCCTGTTCAGCCTCTTCCCACTCACCTTTCAATCGCAAGAGGTCGGCTTTTCGCTGTTGCAGACTCAAATTCTGCGGACTCAACCGATCGCTCGATAAACCCTGAGCCGCCTGGTCAGCGAGTTCAATAGCGCGCTCGGCAGCTAAATCATTTCTCGCTTCTCGAGCCAACGCTTCCGCTTTGAGCAAAATCTCAAAGGCAATGTGATGATCACCAGCGGCTAATAAATGCTCGCCACATCGAAGCTCGGTACCGAGATCACTGTCCGATTGAGCACTCAAAAATTCAGCAATGGCTCGATGCAAATCCGCCAATCGGTTTTCAGCCTCAGACTCAAGCAACAAGGCATCACGCAAGGTGCCATGCTGAAATCGCCACCCGCTCGCTGTAGGCCACAACAACCCTGCGCTGACCGCCTGCGCGATGACCTCTTCTGGCGGCTCAAAACCCAGCTGTCGACACATTCCAGACCATTCCGAATTATCGACACTGCGACCGAGCAAAGCGCCTGCCTCTAAAGCCCAGCGAGCCACCGTCTGTGATGATTCATCGAGCGGCTCAAGCACTTGATCCAATCGCCGGGTCCAGAGCCGTGCAAAATTGGATGGCAAGGCAATCTCATCAGGATTTTGATGCCCAATACCTTGAAGACTACCAACCAACACACCTTCGGTGTGCCATGATTCAATTAACTGATGAGCCATCATCGGTGATCCAGCACACCATTGCGTCGCCTTTTCGGTTAGCGCAGGAACCATACCTAAACGACGGTGAAGCATTTCTTCTAAATCGTCAGAGCGCAGGCGTTCCAATTCCAAAAGCGTGACCCGACGTTCACTGAGTAAATCATTGAGTTGTCGCTGTTCTAATGCACTGGTGGAGTCGTCCGTTTCATCACGAACCGCAATGGCAAAAAATATCCTGAGATTTCGATGCCCCTCGACGCTGAACAACTGCCTAAACACGGCTAATATTTCCAAGGACCACTGCGCATCATCCACCAAAATGACCAATGCTCGTCGAATCGACAATCGACGCAACAAACGCGCAATAACACCGAACCGATCGTGACTACGCTCAAAGCGAATACTCGGCCAATCCGACCAACCGTACGGCGCGGCCACAATTGATGCCAACGCATCTTGCTCGTACCGATTGCTTATTCCGACGCTGCTTAGTGATTCGAGAACATCGGCAAGCGCAGGTTCCGCTTCACTCAATCCAAGCGCACGCAACACCAAAGTGCTCATCGAAAGCCCAGGTGCCTCAGCCGGATTGCAACGTACTCGCACCACCTGTGCTGCGCCCGTTTCCATGGCGCGGTGCTTGACCCAACCCAACAGTCGAGACTTTCCGATACCTGCCGGGCTGCGCAAGACACATCCACTCACCGTTTTTCCCATGACGGCTTCGTGCAGCGTTGCCCAAAGCCGATCGCGCTCCGCTACTCGTGCGACGAAGGGCAAGGGCCTCAAACCGATCAAATTCAAGCCAAGAGCTTGCTCAAGCGGATTCGGTTTGATGGTCCAACTACGCTGCCAAGCACCGGGCATGCTCGAGAGAACGGGCTGCCATCTCTGCGCTCCACGCAAGCGATCGACCTCAAGCAAGGAGGCGCGACAGTCGGCGACGGTCGTAAATCGGTTCTCGGGGTTTGGTGCTCGCATCATCGCTAACCAATTCCTGAACCCCTTGGGCAAAGAAAATCCCGCAGGCAAAGTGTTCGGGTCACCCTGCTTTTGGAGTTCGACTAAATCATGAACTCCACGCGCTTCGCCATGAGGGATCTCTCCACTGATCATAAACCAAATCAAACTCCCAAGAGCATACAAATCCTCTTGGACCGTCGGCATATGCATCCAATCCTCATTGCGTTCAGGGGCTTGAAAGCAAGCTCCAACAAGGTCTGGGATAAGCAGAGCATCCATTTCTCCGGAAGGGATTAGATGCGACAAAGCGATCGACTTGTGGTCAATGCTCGCCAACACTTGAGCAGGCAGAACACGGACAAGATAGCTATCATGCGCATGGGCATATGCCGTTGCTTCAAGCAGCGTTAAAATTGATTCAAGTAATCGCTTCCACGAGCTGGCACTGTATGTTGAAAGATCGGTTTCATAGCTGGCTGGTAAGGCAATCCAGCGCATATCGTCCTCAAACTGACCATCGCTCTCAAAGGCTGTGACTTCATCGATTTGACCACGGTCATAGATCGGCAAAATACCTGGATGGCTGAGCCGTGCCAGCGTCCGGCTCCGGACTTCCATATGGTGAGCAACTTCAGGGCCACCCAACATCGCGCGAACTTGGACCGGTTGATCCAAGCCCATATGTTGAGCACTCCATGCGAGTTCAGGGCCTTCTGACTCGACGCTCGACTGCAGCTCATAGTTCTCAAGGCAAACGGCGAGCACAGGTAACTCATACGAGGTCAGATAACGATAACCGCCGTCAGAGAAACGAAGCGGAGCCCCGAGATCAGTCCGAAGATGCCGCAAATCGGAAACCACACTGGTGCGATCAGCGCCGGCGATGTCGATCAAATCATTAAGGGAGACCGGCAACCCTTCACTGAGGGCTTGATGAAGTCTCTTTAATCGCGCGCTGCGTGTCGCCCTCATCATATTTAGGCTCTAACCGGAATGACGACAAACGACCACTATATCTGACCACTCTTGCAACGATAACGGTCACGAACTATGCGCGGCAAGGCAGGAGGCCTCATGTCTAGACCCAAGGTCTTGATTATTCACACCGGTGGTACCCTGGGTATGCAGTTACCTGAAGGCACCCGTCTGGAGTTGGGCGAAGAAGAGCATTTGGCTCGTCTCAGCGAGCGGGTTCCCGAACTCTCAGAGATGGCTGATATTGACCTAATCGCCCCATGGAATAACGATAGTTCTGATGTTGGCCCCAATCACTGGCAAGCGCTCGCTCAACTGATCGTCGATCAAGGGGGCGTCGGGACTGACCACGGCTATTCCGGTATTGTCGTGATTCATGGAACCGATACCCTGGCCTACACAGCCTCCATGATGGCCTTTATGCTGCGTCATCTCGACCGGCCTGTTATCTTTACCGGAAGTCAGCGGCCACTAGACTCCTGGCGCACCGACGCCCGTGCCAATCTTGCGGCCGCGGTTGAATGCGCAACACGCAAAATTTCTGAAGTCTGCATTGTCTTTGGCGACTCGATCTTGAGAGCCTGTCGATCCTCTAAAATTGATGCGCGAAGTTATAACGCATTCGCAGCCCCAAGCTACGGTACCCTAGGTCAAATCGGCACAGAATTAAGCTTGGTTCCGCAGGCAAGCCACGAGCCATCTGATGATTTTGAACTCAAGCGCGATCTGGACACTCGGATTCTTGCGCTCACTCTTTTTCCCGGCGTCGACACCGGCATGGTCGCTAGAAACATTCAAGCCTCTGCTGAGGCTGGTGTTTTGCGGGCTGTCCTGATTCGCGGCTTTGGTGTGGGTAATGTGCCTATCGATGGCCTGAGCGATCTTCGACCCTTGTTAGCAAATGCAACCGGCAACAACCTTGAAATTGTGATCTCGAGTCAATGCTACCGCGGGCACACGGATCTATCGATGTATCCTGGTGGTCGCGCCTTAGTCGATGCTGGCGCGATTGCTGCTCGGGATATGACCTTTGAAGCAGCGATCACCAAGACCATGTGGTCACTAGCGCAACCAGAAAAGAGCCTTCGAGCTTGGTTCGAAACCAATCTAGCGGGTGAAGTGAGCCTCGGCTGATCAACCGCCCATGCGCCCTTTGAGGCAGCTCTCGATCGGATCCAACTCACAACCGATGGTTCGACCGCAGCGGTTCAAAGCCTCAGCACTAACGACACCTGTTCGGACACCCGAAAGCATGCACCACATCTCCGCAATTCCACTCGGCTGGTCACGCCACGACGGACAGCGCCTGCCGGCTTGCCGCCAAAAATCCCGGCAAATCTGCCCGACCTCAGGAAGAATAGGGCGGGCGCACTCAGCAAACTGATGCGGCAGATTACAACTGTTCTGTCCCACACATTCACCAAAGCGATAGGCATCATCAACGCTCAAGCTGCGCTCCATCCAGTTGCACATGGCCAGACACTGCTCGCCCCAATCGCCTCGACCACAACCTGAGCAGGCATCGTCGCAGATACTGCTGGGCTGCATCGCTTCAAAGTTGAAGTCGACGCACCGCTCAAGGGCGTTACAATTGGGACCCGCTTCAGCAATACACTGTCCCATCAGCTCAATCTGACGATGCCCCATCATCGGCGTCATTCCAGTCGCCATCATCCGGCATCGAAACACGAGTTCGTCGTCGCACTGTGCGACCGGTAAGCAGAGGTCTTGAATGGCTGCCGAACGACCGCTGCCTCGCTGGGCTTGTGTCATGCACTCAAACAATCGCATATCACCGCAGCTATGAGTATCCGCCAGACATTCAGCGATGACCGCTCCGCCGAGGCCACGTTGCTCAAGCGGGCTTCGATAGCCTTCACACTCCCACGCTTCGGCAAAATAATGCCGATGTGAACCGGGACAGGTCGCCGCGTTACGACCCGCCTCTAAGCAAGTAGCCGACGGCGTGGGTCCCATAAAGGTCTCGAAATTACATTCGATGTGCCGATCTCCTCGGCAAACATTGATACTGCAATCAAGCCAAGCTTGCCGATTCGCTGGCTCCATCCGTGCGAGCATTCCCATACAGACCTGCGGGCAAAGCTCTTGATCCGCCTCGATCAAGAAGTCGATCGAGCAGTGTTCAATCCGATCACGATCCAAGCAAATTTCACGACAGGTCGCATCCGAATCACTGTCCGGCCAACAGCGTCTATAATCGCAAGGGTGGTCCCTCATACACGAGACAAACTCGGATCGCTGCTCACCAGCACTCGCGACTTCGCCTAAACGGCAATAAATTAGACATTCCTCTTGGCAATCTGTGTGTGCACACACTTCGGCGCAGACATCTCCATCGGGTAACTCGGATACCGGCACAGTAAAACCAGCATCGACTTGCCCTGGCGAGGGACGCTCAACATCGTTAGCAGCTTGACCACTGTCGCGCAGCACGGGTCTCGCTGCGTCGATCACCGGCGAACTCACACCCGCATCAACTGCAATCGCCGCATCCATGACAATCGTACCTACATCCAGAGGCGGTGCGTCTGGCCCTGGTGTGCACGCCCACAAAACCAAACCAAATACCCCCATAAAGCCACGCATCACGGTTGCTCCCTTGCTGTTCAGAACGTAGCAAGCTGGTCATGCGAACGCTACCGATACCCATTATCTATCGCGATGACGA
The DNA here is from genome assembly GCA_902574205.1 of uncultured Candidatus Hydrogenedens sp. Classification (GTDB taxonomy): domain Bacteria; phylum Myxococcota; class UBA4151; order UBA4151; family UBA4151; genus CACGMS01. The sequence continues at coordinate 11,408 of CACGMS010000029.1, forward strand.
CCTGCTCATCATCGCCAAGCCGTCAGGCCTTGTTGTCCATCGAGGCTGGGCTGAACCCAAACATACCTTGATCGAACTGCTGCGAGAACAGCTTAATTTAGATCGTCTGCATGTGGTGCACCGCCTCGATCGCAGCACCAGCGGGGTCATGGCTTTTGCGCTCAATCCTGAGGCTGCCAAGCAGATCAGTGCGGCCTTCCGAGCACGGCAAATTCGTAAAATCTATTTCGCACTCGTGCGCGGTACCTTTCGCTTTTCAGGCCTGCTCGACCACCCGATACCCAAGGCGCCAGGCGAGCCTCGCGTCGACGCTCAAACGGTATTCCAACACCTGGCAAGTGCACCCACCATACCACGTGAAACCAGCATCGTTTGGGCTCAGCCTAAAACCGGGCGAACACATCAAATCAGAAGACACCTCAAACACCTCAATCACCCCATCATTGGTGACGTCAACTATGGCAGAGGCGAGCTCAACCGAGCCGCCAGAATGCGCTACAACCTCAACCGTCTCGGTTTGCATGCATGGCAGCTCGAGCTAAAGCATCCAAGAACGGGTCAGACACATCGTTGGTCGAGCGATATCCCACCCACCTTGAACGAACCCCTAGTAGCCATGGGGTATGCAGTCGACGAACTAGAGGCTCAAGCGAGTCGCTTCGATACTGCGTAATCCCGATTCATCACTAAAATAATAACTGATCAAAACGGTCCCATCAGCCAGTTGTACACCCCACGGATAGCCTAAATCGCTGGATCGACCGTCGTCACGAAGAATCACCTCTTCAGCTTCTAAATCAGGGCTTTGACCATCCCAGACTCGGGCACGAAGACCATAAGGAGCGTGCCGATAGCCGTAGACCAACAGCACACGTCCGTCAGTCAATGGAATTGGATCCAGCGGGTGACCAATGATGGCCGTCAACGCAGGGTCGCTCCACGTCACGCCGTCATCGTCAGACCAACACAACATCGTCGCATCATCCTCACGAAAGGTGCGCAAAAAGCACCATAGACGTCCTGATTTGGCGCGATGTAATGAGGGCTCGGCATAGAGATAACCCCCCTCTGACGCGCTGGCGATCGTGGACCGATAACGAAAACTCTGCCCCTGATCGAGACTCACGTACAGTTGTGGAACCAGGGCGGGACTATGTTCGTCGCGAGCGCCGTACGTGGCCATCCAAATACACCCATCATGAGCAACCATTCGACCACGAATTGCGCCACCATGCGAAGCTCGACCGGGAACACTCGATGGTGCTCCTGGAGGCAGATAGTGCGGCGGCGAAAAATCCACTCCCGAATTGGTGCTCACGCGAGTGTTCACACCCCAAAGCGCAAACCAATAAGCGTGCAGACGGCCGACCCCTTCAGGCCCTCGCACACCAAAGCCTGGAAGAGCCAAATCACCTGCACACATCGGGTTCCACGTAAAAGACGACAACAAAACCGTACCATTGTCTAAAGCCAGCAAATTGGGATCTTGATCGGCGGCTTCCGGACAAATTGCGGCAATATGTGGCTCGGTTTGGGGGACTCCATCGGCATCCAAATACATCAAAGCCAGGTGTGAGCGCGGGTCTAAATGCGTGACAAACGCACCGAGATCGAGGCCATGGATGCCATGCATTGCCCGGCTGTCTCGACCACGGCGAAAGGCAAGCAGAACTCGACCGTCTGCCAACCGACAAAGCGAGGGAAAAGCCGCATTAAATCGATGATCACCATACAATCGATGATGCCCGAGAACCTTCACGGCGTAAGCTTCTCTTTGACTAAGAGATCAATGTGACCATTGAGTTGCGCAATTCCCTCGTTCGCACTCAGATCGTAGTAGCCCCGGATTCGACCAGCCTTACCGACAAGGACCACACGATCCGCATGGGCAGCTGCTAATCCATTTTGTCCTTCTCGGACACCGAGCATGAAGCCGTCACGCATCAGCGGATGCAACGACTCCTTTGACAACAAGTAATCCCATTGCTTTGGGTCGTGGCCTTGTGTGGTCAAGAACGCCCGCGCTCGCTTCGCCGTATCGCCCTTATGATCAAGCGAAATCCCCACAAAGCGAACTTTGCCTTTGTGCTCCGGTCGACGCTCAGCGAGCCACCCCGTCACACCTTTGAGTCGCTGCAGTGTGCGAGGACAGACATCGGGACAATGCGTGAACAAAAAGCTACCGACCCAAATCTGCCCCTTGAGACTCTCTTTGCTGACGGTCTCGCCTCTCTGGTTCGTTAGCGAAAACGCGGGCGCTTCGGCGATGGGCCGTGGCGGCTTAGCTCCGCGACTCAACATCGCTCCTGTGATACCCATCGGGATACAACAGGCGAGGATAACTGCCACGTTAAGCGGAGTAAAAAATCCCCTCTTTGGCGCGATCCACGTCCCACGGTCGACAGGTTGCTCTTCAGTCATTTCAGGCATCCCTTCGTCGACACAAACCTACGCTGATCAACGTGACCACCACGGTAAACACAGTCACCACCAACCATTCTCGACCCGAGGCCGTCAAATGAGAACTCAGAGCAGCGGGTACCTCGGCGCCATAGAGTGCTCGACGCACACTGTCGACCATATAACTCATCGGATTGAGACGAAGAATTGTTCCCATTAGACCTTCAGACGGAAGCGGAAACATCGCGCCGCTGGCAAACCAAGCAGGCAGTAAGAGAACGGACATGAGACCGTGATAGCCCGCCGTAGAATCTACCCACCAGGCTAAGGCGACGCCTGCCGCCGTCATCGCTAAACCGCACAAGGCGAGCATCATCAACAACGCAACCCAATCGATAGCACCCCATGAAAACCCTGCTAACGGCACCAACAGCATAAACAGTAGCGATTGAATCAGAGCGAGGGTCGCGCCACCAAGGATTTTTCCCAAAGCCACGGCGCTTCGTGTACCTGGACCCACCAGAGCAGCTTGCATGAAACCGGCATGGCGATCCTCAATCAAACTCATGGTCGAGAAGATCGCCGTAAATAAGGCCATCATGACCAAGACACCGGGAAAGAAATACTCAAGGTAATCCAAATCGCTCATTCCTGGGAACGTAAAGGTCGACCGTAAACCGGCTGAAATCACAACCCACAAGATAATCGGCTGCATAAATGCACCAGAAAGCCTACTCGGCTGGCGGACGAAGCGAACGATATCTCGCCACCACAAAACGGAAACCGCGCGCCTCATGGAGTTGCCTCAAGCTGCCGCCCGGTCAACTGAACAAAGACATCGCCCAAAGTCGGCTGTCTTAGATGCACTGCCGTGACTAAACCTGGAGGCAAGTCCTCCATCAGCCGAGGAATGACGAGATGCGCCCCACTCAGACGTAAGCACAAGCCATGATCGGTTGCCACCGGAGTCACGCCGCTCACAGTTTGAACAGTATCGAGATACGCGCCAAGTCCCTCACCCTCAAGCTCAAGTAAATCCCCCTCTAAACGAGCCTTGAGTTCCTCGGGTGTTCCCTCCGCAATCAATCGACCGTCGTCCATAATGAGCACTCGGTCGCAACGCTCCGCTTCATCACTGCGATGAGTCACGACCACCATCGAGACCTGTTCGTACTCGTTCAGCGACTCAAGCTGCGCCCAAACCTGCCTATAACTTGCCTCGTCCAGGCCGCTTGTAGGCTCATCCAGCAGCAAAATCTTTGGCTCATGCATGAGCGCTCGGATCAATTCCAAGCGACGCTTCATGCCGCCAGAGAAGGTTGCCACTCGGTCATCCGCTCGATCCGTCAAGTCCACCCATTCAAGAAGAGTGGTCGCCCGTATCTTTGCCGCCGCAGCGTCCACTCCAAATAACCCAGCTGATAGGACAAGGTTTTCACGCGCCGAGAGCAAGCCGTCGAGCGATGGACTCTGAAAGACGACCCCGAGTGCTCGACGCAAAACAGGCGCATCAGCGCTCGTCACCTGACCATGATAGCGAATGAGCCCTTCATCGGCATGACGTAAACCAGCTAATATACTGAATAACGTCGACTTACCTGCACCATTCGGTCCAAGTAGAGCCACTTTTTCGCCTGGAGCAACCGATAAACTCACACCATCTAAGGCGAGTCGGTCCCCATACCTTTTGACCATCGACTCAACCGCAAGCACAGCGACTATCCCCTGACCGTTCCGTGAACGATCAAACGTCTTTAGGACCAGGCGTCAAGCATCGACCAAGGGGTCATGACACGATGGTGATAGAGCGACGACATCTCCCCAGCTCAGGGGATCAGTCATCCGTACAACGGTCCTCTTCCTTATTGCATGACTGCCCGTTAGGACAGCCTTCAATCATGCAACGCGGAGGCAACCAGTAACGGTAGCTCGCCCAGAGCTGGTCACCATCTTGAGTATCCTGATTTCCGTAAATAATCAGACGGTTCTGTGTCACGTCATAATCAAATCCATCACGCCGTGAGCGCGCCAAAACTCGAACGGGCTCATCGTTGTGTTGTATACCTGCTTTGAACGTGGTCGCGATCGGGCGCTCTTGAATGGGATAATCCGAAGCAATTCCGGCAGCTGTTTGAGCGATTTCGCCCATCAACTCGGTATAATCGAGATTCCCATCACGACCACAGATCGACTCGGATCGCCCACCGGTCTCAATCGCCAATAGATCGTAGGAGTGAGCATTCTGAACCCCCCGACAATCAAAGTTGGGTAGATTAATAATCGAAAATACTGGACCTGGGCTATCAAACCCAACAGGCGATCGATAATCATTCGTTTCACCGCGATAGAACTCAATGAACTCAGCAATATTTTGCTCGACACATTGGCGATCATCTCGACATCTCGCATTCTGTACATTAGTATCCTCTTCATCGCTCAAGAAAACGATCACCAGCGGGGTCTCGAAGCGCAGTTTCGCCGGGTCTTCCATGGCACGCGGCAGCAAATTAGCGATGGCTCGACGTCCCGAGATGAGACCCACCTCGCGAGGGTTACCACCAATACCTACATTGACGCGCTGAATGAATTCATCGCCACTTGAAGTGAATCCTCCGCCGCGGATCGTACCGCTGCCATCCGTTGTGGTGACGGCGAGTCGCCAATCAAGATTCGCTCGGTCCAACTCATCAACCATCGAACGAGCAGCAGCCATCACCGCGTCTTGCTCTTGACGCATCGAGCCCGAGTTATCGACGATCCAAAGGAAATCAACCGACGAGGAACGAGAGATCGGTGAGTACCCGCAATGACGAGCGATCTCTGCGTTATCTCCAGCTAGGTTCGAACCACCTGCTAAGTTCTCCGAAGCGATCCCACGCTGACCTTCCAACTCGCGGTCATCGGTCACTGGCGCAATCGCAAACAACGTAATGACTTGGGCACTCGAGCGATAAATCTCCGACATCACCATGCGGTAATTACCCGACTGAGGCTCTCCGCCAGGCACAGGAAGACCCACCACGCCAGGCGCTAAGGCAGAGGCAATTTGGTTACGAGCTTGCAAAGCCGACACACCGGGTGCCGCTAGCTGCAAAACTACCACCGCAGCTTCGTATTCATCAGCTGTAGTAAACACACGAGGACTCCCCGGCGATACTTCGAAACCTGCGTTTGTAATCGCGGCGACGTCTTGCTGGGCTTGCGTGAACGCTCGACGACCGCCCGGTGCATGCATCACCTGATCATTTGGTGAACGACTGATCATAAAGGCATGCACATCCCGATCTTGTTCAACGTCGGCATAGGCTAACCCCACCGCAATACCACCGGTCGACAACTCACGCCGGGTGTCAAACACCGCCGAAGGCAGCGCCAGGCGTGCGTGGTGGCGCGGTGAGTCCCAAATCTCAATGGGGGTCAAATGGCGCGTAGCACAGATTTGAACTTGAGGACTCCCATCGTTGACATCAACGACGCGAGGATTATTCTCCCCCGGATCAACCTGCCCATTGCCATTACGATCCTCATCTAAGCCATCGATTAAGCCATCGCCGTCGGTATCTGGATTCAAGCCGTCCGTTTCACCAGAAAACTCGTCGCCTTCGCCAGGCACTTGATAAATCCCATCACCGTTTCGATCTTCAAGTCCATCGACAATACCGTCGTCATCGCTATCCGAGTCGCCCGGGTCTAACTCGCCTTCATCTTGCTCACCATTGGCGTTTCGATCTTCTGAACCATCGTACACTCCATCGCCATCGGAGTCAGGATTGAGCGGGTCGGTTTCACCGGGGTTAAGCACTCGGTCACCGTTCGTATCCTCAATGCTGTCTGGTAGCCCATCGCGATCCGTATCGGCGTAACGTGGGTCGGTTTCACGCGTGTCGACCATCCCGTTTACATTCGCATCTTCTGCTCCATCTTCAAATCCATCCCCGTCCGTATCAGTCGAGAGTGGGTTCGTCTCACGATCTTCAAACTCACCATTGCAGTTCGAGTCTTCTAATCCATCGGTAATTCCATCGCCATCGCTGTCCCTGCCAACGGGGTTGGTTTCACCTTCACCGACTTCACCATCACCATCTTTGTCTTCAGCGCCATCCGGAATGCAATCGCCATCGGTATCATTTTCACGCGGGTTCATTTCGCCCGGATCAACCACGCCATCTCGATCAAAATCCTCACAACCATCGACAATACCATCGCCGTCAGTATCCGGGTGAACCGGATTCGTGCCCGTCCGCCGTTCAATAACATCGTCAATCATATCGCCGTCGAGATCCGATGGTGTCGGGTCAACTGCGCAGGGTGCACCAGGCATCAAGTGCGATGCCATACCCGCATCGTTACCAACCGCACCGCCATCGCCTCCGTCACTGCTTGACGAACCACATCCGCTAAGCGCTAACGCGGCCATCGAGAAATAGATCAGATCTTTCATATCACCCCTCTTGCTCAACACATTGTGGCCCAGCATTGGTCATCTCGCACAAGAAACCATTCGGACACTCACCGCATTGCGGCATACACTGCCCTGTTTCAAAATCACAAAGTTCACCCTGAATGCAACACCCACAGCGATCAATACTTTGTTGCGTCGGATTCGCCGAGCCCGCCAAAGGCTCACAGTCGGGCTCACAACGATAAGCCTCCCCCGCCTGTTCTTGAACACATCGCTCCCGATCGGTGCACGTTTGACCGCACTCAGGATCGGGTACGCACAACCCTTGTTGCGGATCGCAGGTGAACCCGCGCTCACAGCCACCGCCGCACTCCGGGTCGGGGACACAGCGGTTTTCGTTAGGATCACAGATTTGCCCGTCAGGACATCCCCCCGGACAAGCCGGCGGGATCCAGTATCGGAAACTGACCCATAAACGATCGTTATTTTGCAAGCCTAAGTTACCCTGTAAAACAATCGAATTTTGCGTGTCATCATAGTCAAAGCCAAGCGTTCTGGACCGGTTCAAAACCACGACTTGATTATTTTGTTGTATCTGCTGGATTCCTGCTTTGAACGTTGATGAAATTGGTGATCCACTCAGCCGATACGCCGAGGCAATACCTGCCGCAGCACGAGCAATATCTTGCATGAGCGGGGCATAGTCGAGTTGCCCACCACGACCACAAATACTCTCGGAGCGACCACCTGTTCGGATCGCTAAAATATCATAGGCATGGGCATTCTGCGGTGCCGTCGGACAGGCAAAGGCTGGAATATCAATGATACTAAACACCGAGCCTGGGCGTTGAAACCCATTTGGCGACTGCAAAACCCCACCTTGACCATTGAAAAAGTTAACGTAGCCCTCAACAAAATTCTGAGCGCATGCCCTATTTTCGCCACAACCCGCTCGCTTTGAGTCCTGATCTTCTTCGTCAGAAAGTATGATCGTCACCAACGGTGTGTTGGGACGAATTTTACTTGAACCGTTACCACGTGGATGAGCGTGCTCAACCGCCCGGCGACCCATTCGAAGTCCATATTCGGCACCTGAACCTGAAGTGCCGACCCGAGCGCGGTTACGAAAGGTATTACCATCATTTGTAAAGCCGCCACCGACCAATCGACCATCATTCCGACTGTCGGTCGTAGTCACACCAATGCGCCAATCCAAATTGGTGTTGTTCAATTCGCTGACCATCGCGCTCGCGGCGGCAACAACAGCAGCCTGCTCGTTACCCATCGAACCCGAGTTGTCGATCACCCAAAGAAAATCAACTTCACTTGCTCGACGGATCACAAAGTCGACGCAGACTTTGCGTACCCTACTCCCTGCAAGGGCTACCGACGTTCCTGCTGCGAGGTTTTTTAGGCTGATCGACCTCAAACCCTGTTCGTTGGCGTCTGCCGTAACCGGCACAATCGCAAAGAGCGTCACTGCGTTTTGATCGCTTCGATAGATGACCGTAATGACCAAGTTGAAATCACCCGCCCCGCCACCGCCCGGGGCAGGCAAACCTTGAACACCACCCATCAATGCATTGACCGCAGTATTTCTCGCAGCTCCCGGCCCTTGATTGAAGCTACCCTGCATTTCCAAAATCGCTGACTCAAAACCGTCATTGCTTGTGAATACACGAGGGTTCGCCGGCTGAAGCGTGAAGCCTGCGCCAGATAGCGCCTGCCGATGGCGCTCTGCTTGAACAAATGCTCGCTGCCCTGCAGCCGCTGCAATCGCAGCGGGATGTGGCGCCATTGCCAGCGCAAAACCAAAGCTCTGTCGCGTATTATCTTGGTAGGCGAGCCCAACGACCCCACCGTTCGCTGAGAGCTCGGAACGCGAGGCGTGAACAGCCTCAGGCAGCGCAAGTTTGACATCAAGCGCCTGGGCTTCCCAAAACCCGACTGGGGTCAGGTTGCGCGTCGAACAAATTTGCACCAAGCCGCTTTGATTATCGGCATCGGCGACCCGAGGATTGGTCTCCGACTGATCAATTTGACCATTACCGTTGAGATCTTCATCCAATCCATCGATCAGCCCATCACCGTCCGTATCATCGTCTAATGGGTCCGTTTCACCGGTGAGCTCCTCGCCCTGCCCTGGAGGGTCGTAACGGCCATTGCGATTCCGGTCTTCCAAACCATCGGGGATCCCGTCAGCATCTGAATCCTGATCCAGTGGATCCATCTCGCCATCGTCGCGAACGCCGTCCTGATCAATGTCCTCGACCCCATCGGGGATGGTATCGTTATCAGAATCGGGATTGAGCGTGTCCGTTTCACCGACATCAACGCGACCATTCTGGTTCGCGTCTTCGACGCCATCCTCGAGGCCGTCCTGATCGCTATCCGCAAGTCGTGGATCAGTCTCTCGCGGGTCCACCTGACCGTTCTGATTCCGATCTTCAAGGCCGTCACCCAAACCGTCTTGATCGCTATCAGCGCTCATCGGGTCGGTTTCACCCTGGTCGACCTGTCCATCGCAGGACGTATCTTCAAGCCCATCACTGATGCCGTCACCATCACTGTCGCGGCCAAGCGGGTCAAGTTCACCTTCATCACGCTGACCATTTTGATTGGTATCTTCCGCACCGTCAGACAAACAATCCCCGTCGGTGTCCACCACTCGAGGATCCGTCTCACCAGGCTCGACTCCCCCATTTTGGTTGACGTCTTCAACACCGTCAGCAATTCCGTCACCGTCGGTATCGATCCGAGACGCGTCGGTCTCTATGCCGTCGTCATCATAAACGCCGTTATGGTTGCGGTCCTCGATTGCGTCCAGGATACCATCCCCATCAGAGTCGCCACTGCGCGGGTCCATTTCACCATCGTCTACAACCCCATTTTGGTTACGATCTTCCTCTCCATCCGGCGTTCCATCTCGGTCGGTATCAGGCGACAAAGGATCCGTTTCATCGCGATCGTAAATGCCATTACCATTGGCGTCCTCTGCACCATCGGGCACACCGTCACCATCGCTGTCTGCGGCGTTGGGATCAGATTCGTATCCGTCCCGCTGACCGTTTCGATTCACATCTTCACAACCATCAAGAACGCCGTCGCCATCGGTATCTGGATTACGCGGGTCGGTCCCTAGCATGGCCTCAAGGTCATCGGTTAGGCCGTCGCCATCCGGGTCGTCCTCGTTGGGTTCAATCCAGCACGGCATGCCTCTTTGCCACACTCGTCCGGCGTCAGTTAGACCGGCGTCGACCAAGCCCGCATCACTGACCACACCTGAATCAGGTCCCCAAAAACCGGAATCAAAGCGCGGCTCAGAACGCTCGCAACCTTCACAGCCGGCCAAACCGAACACGATCACCCAAAACCAATAACGCAATGTGATTGTCCCCATTGTCATTGACAACATGCCATATTGTCCGAACTACGACCACCGGGCTAAACACAGCACCTCAAAGCTATAAAGTGATCGACCTTTGTCAAACAAATTGTTCCAGCGGTTCGAGACTCCAGAAGTCGAAGCAGCCTTTCAAAACTATCAAGCAAAAAGAGCAATTTCCGTGGTCTTTTGGATCATGCTTGGTGGAATCTCCGTCGGCATTATCTTCGCTATCCAAGCCATCTATTCCAATACGCTCAACATCCCCGTCGTCTCCCATCTTGCCTGGGTAATTCCATGTATCGTAATGACCTTCTGGTTACGCTCAAGCCAGGAGCAGTTTGTCCTCTTCTACAGACAAGCCGTATTTCTGCTTGGAATTCTGTGTCTCATCGCCACCCTCAGTGCCATTGCTCTTTCTGATGCTGAAACCTTTCACATCATCAAGAAAGGA
>CACGMS010000030.1 GCA_902574205.1 uncultured Candidatus Hydrogenedens sp.
GGTGTTCACAGCATCTCTGTAGTACGACGCGCCGATATGGAAGCAGAGCTAAAAGCCAATGGGGCGGACCATGTCTTGGTTGACGAGGAAGACCTCCCCGAACGAGTGCACGCCATCCTTGGGGGAAGAGGCGTTGACCGGGCCCTTGATGCAGTTGCGGGCAGGGCTACCGGACGGTTGTTTGACTCAGTAGCTGATTTCGGAACCTTGATCTGCTACGGCCTGCTTGGCAGTGACGAGGTTATCTTTCCTGCTGCTCAGCTCATCTTCAGGGATGTTCAGGTTCGAGGCTATTCACGACTGCGCTATCTTCGCTCACTACCGAGAGACGAGGCTGAACTCCTGTACGCTGACCTCTTTGCCGGCCTTGAAAAAGGACTCTTCCACACTCCGGTTCTGAAAACATTTCCCTTCGACGACGTTGTTCAGGCTGTGGAACTCGCCGAGAGCAGCGCTGGTGAGGGAAAGGTGTTGCTTATTCCACCGGGACAAGGTGCCATACGAGCCTGATCGTTGAAGGCAAAGGGAGCGTCCTCGGCGACGGCGACGTAATGAACTTCCGATTCAATGTGGAGCAGAGGCGAACTTGGCCAACCTATTTAGCGAACGTCTTCGAATCGAACCCATCCGGTCAGCTCATGCGGAGCTGGTCTTCTCTGCACTGCAGAACCAAACGATCTATACCTATCTTCCTGACGATCCCCCTACAGCAGCGGACTTACAGAAGCGTTACGACTATTGGGAAAAAGGCTGCAGTCCGGATGGAAGCGAACTGTGGCTCAACTGGGTCGCGTTTCAACGCGATACAGGGACCCCGGTCGGCACCTTTCAGGCGACCCTACCCATGGGCAAAGCCGGGGCGTTTGCGTACATCGTGTTTCCATCATTCTGGAAACGAGGGTACGGCCGGGAGATGGCAACTTGTATCCTCACCCATCTGTTTGATGCGCACCCTCTACCGAGTCTCTATGCTGAGATCGACACGCGCAATCTCGGTTCCATTCGCCTCGTCGAGTCGCTGGGAATGAAGCGCATCAAGACCACTCACGCAGCCGACTTCTTCAAGGGCGCTTCAAGCGATGAGTACACCTACTCGGTCTCCCGAGAGGATTGGCTTGCCTCGTAGAGCGAACGAGATTGAGCGTTTGCTGGTCCCGCGCAAACCGGATGAGAAACGGGGATGCGGTGTTTAGAGTTGATGCTCCGGTGGCTTAGTTGACGACTAGAATCGCAACCGTACGCTCGCTGTATTCGGTCGAAACCGCTGTGGAGGCGACGCAGTTATACTGCCAACTCTGGGTTGGGTTGATGTAGTAGATCCCAGGCGCTTCGGGCGCCGTGAACGTTGTGCTCTCGCTGAAGCTCCAATTCCCGGTACGGCTGCCGAGACACAAGTTCATGACGCCATCGAGGCGCACATAAAACTGGGTAACGCATCCGGGGCAGCTCGTGCGGAGATTTTCAACCGAACCGGTAACTCGTAAGCTGATTCTCGAGCCGGCTTGTGCCTGAGTGATTGGAGTGCCTGTGCCGTTCAGATCAACCGAGCGGAAGCTGATCCTTCGTCCGAGCGCGGTGTACGAGAGGTTACCGAGCCGCTCCGGACAGATGGCATCTTCATTCCAAGCGCCCTCAACACATGTCCGGTTTGCGACCCCATCCGAATCATTTGGGCAGCGTACTAGGACGACCTCTGTGCTCTCATTGACGCAGACGTCAGGGTCGACACAGGTCTCCGTTTGAGACCACTCACCTTCACTGCAGAGCTCTTCAAAATTGCCGCCGTCGTTCAAGCCACAAGCCTCAGTTCCGGCTTGCGTGCTGCCGTTGACGCAGACGTCGGTTCCCGTACATTCAGCGGTGTCTACCCAAGCCCCATCTTCACACTTTTCAACCAGAAACCCCTCGTCGTTCAAGCCGCAGATTTGAGCGCCAGTTTGCAGGGTGCCGTTTGAGCAGACGTCAGTGCCTGAGCATTCGGCGGATTCAACCCAGACCCCGTTTTCGCAACGTTGCGTCAGGAAGCCTTCGTTGTTTATGCCGCAGCGTGAGCCCTCCTGGGTCTCATCGTTGACGCAAACGTCCTCGTCGATGCAGCGCTCTGAGTCGGCCCACTGGTTTACGCTCGAGCCGGTCTCGGGGTCTGTGACCTCGGTACAGGTTTGCTCCAAAAATCCGCCACCGTTCAAGCCGCACGCGGTGGTTCCAAGTTGGGCCTCGCCAACCAGGCAAACCGGCGCTGGCGGGTTCGGCGTGCTTGGAGCCGATGTGTTCTCACAGCCGATAATGGAGAAGACTAAGCAGAGGCCGAAGAGAAGTAATGGGGTCTGGTTTGGGAGCATGAGGAGCCTTCTGTTTCGTTTCGAGCGCTGCCGTCCTAGCCGCGACTCATCGCTCTGCACAACCCGTATTAGTTAGAGCGTGTGCACGATGAATTGTTCGCCTTCTGAGTCACGGCTTGATGGTGGTGCCGTTGAGCAGAATACGTTCCCAGACTCTAAAGCGCTCAGGGCTTCGAGACTCCAGATTATCCAGGGTCCCTTCGACCAAGCATTGCGCGTGGATCCGTGCGAACTCAGCCATGTCTTCCCACTCGTTGCTGTTGCCGTACCTGGAGGTGCGGTTGTTGTCGGCGCGAATGGCGTTTCGCCAGATCGGGTTGAGGATGTTGCTCTGCGGCTCAAGAATCGGTGAGTTGCCGATGCGAGTGTACTGCTCGAACGTATGGCCCAGCTCATGGAGCAAGGTCGGTATCTCAGCCGTTTGCGTGTCGATATAGTTCATGCTGCCGTATGCAGCGGCGCCTCCCCTAAAATAAGACGCATGGAGAAACTGCATCCCGCGACCGAACTCGGAGATGATCCGCAGCCCGTACCAGTACTCGACCGGGATGCGCTCGAGTCGATTAAGGACGTCTTGAATGTCGGTGTAGTTAATGGGTGGGTCGGCGCTTATGTTGACCTCGAAGTTGAGGGTATGCGCCTCATACTCGGTCGCCTGAAGCTCAATGTGGTATTTAGTCAGCGTGTGGTGGTCATTGAGGTCATAGGTGCAGGTTTGTGCGCTGCAGTCGGCTCCGCTGCAGGTGGCGCACGCGACATCGAAGCAGACGCACTCCTCACTGTCTGACCAGTCCAGGATCCGCGCCGTGCCGTAGCGCGGGTGCTCGTCCCAGTTGAGGTCTCGCCTGGGCAGGTAGCCGCCAACGATGAGCGGGCCGATCTCGCTCCAGTTAAAGTCTCCTTCTTCGGGGGCGGTGCTGGTACCCTCAGTGGCCGGTATCAGACCCTCCGGGACCTCAGGATCCACCCAGTCTGGGACAGGCACTTCGACTCCTGCGTCGGCTTCAATAACCCCTGCGTCCGAGCCATTCGGGTCCCCCCCAAGGTCTTCGGCAGCACAGCCGAAAAGAGGCAGTAAGACTAGAAAGTACAGGTTCTTATGCATCGCCGCTCCCGCCATGTACGATCCTTAGCGTTCTCAAAGTGAGTACGCCAGGTGTGAGGCGTTACTACCTGTTATTGATGGCGATCACTAACGCAGGCATCGCGAGCGCTCGGCACAGGTCGCTACTTGTCGATGTTTAGTCGGCTGATCAACGGGTTACCAGCAACAATACAGAGCGCGGCGAGACTGGGAAAGTACGACCACTGCACACGCTAGACAAACGGATCACGCTTCGCTTCAATGGACGCGTGAGGTATGACGTGGACGACCCGACCACGCTCAATCCACATCACCGGGTGATTGCGCGAGGTACAAGCGATGAAGAAAAATCCCCAACCGCTAGATGAGACCCTGCAGTTAACTGCGATCGAGGACGGCCTCTTTTCCGGTGTCATTCTCCCGACTTGGAGTCAGGGTCGAGCCTGCTACGGCGGGATTCTCTTAGCCATGTGCTCCCGGGCGGCACGTCTTTCGGTCAGTCCTGAGAGACGATTGCTGTCTATCAATATCACCTACGTGGGTCCGGTCGCCATTGGCGCGGTCGAAGTCCAATGCGAGCGGCTACGCAAGGGTTCGTCTGTGAGTCATCTCGAGTGTCGGATTCTTCAAGACGGAAAGCCTCGGGTGGTCGCTGTTGTCTCCTATGGAACGCGGCGGCCTGGCTCGCTCGACATGCCTAGAATGGAGCTCCCGGATTGGGCTGGAGAACCCGGTGCAGGAATGGAGCTGCCCTATGTTCCACCACTATCGCCAGAGTTCACCCAACATCTGGACTACCGCTGGGAGGCTCCTTACATGCCGCTCGGTGGGGCTAAGACCCCTTATGTTCGTGGATGGCTTCGTCCAGCACTCCCCGCTCGCCTCGATGAGGCTCAACTCCTTGTGATGCTGGATGCATTTCCCCCACCCTTATGGAGCCAAGCCACCGCCCCGTTTCCTGCGAGTTCACTATCCAGCCACTTTCAGATGGTGGATGCGGTCCCACAGGACAACGCCCATCCTTGGTTCTACTACGATGGCCCAGCCACAGTGGTTGGAGAGGGATACTCAGATGTTCGCGCTCACCTTTGGCACGAAGATGGCACATTAGTCGCTATCGGAGCCCAACAGTTCGCAGACTTTTCAGGACGGGCGTAGACCCGCGCTCAAGCGCACGCAGTATAGCCAACCCAGAGCAGCCATACCAAAAGCGACCCATGCGCCGGCGGCGGGGTCGCCCAACGTATCGGATACAAAGCCGGCACAGACCGCAGCAAACGCGCCGCCCAAAGAGAGCAGACAAAGATCGATGGCGGTCACGCGACCGAGCAAGTGATCAGGTGTAGCGGCTTGGATCTCAGCCGTTGAAATGACCCAATTGTGCCCTTGACCAATACCCCATAGCGCTAATGCGATCGCAGATACCCACACGGCATCGAATCCGACAAAGAGTGCCATACCCAAAAAAGCGACCAGGCTGCCAACACGCGGATCTCTGGGGAGGATATGCACCGGCATCAAGGGACCAATCCCGGTACCCACTGCGCGAACACATTGCATCGCACCGATGGCGACGGCGAGACTCAGGGTGCTCAGACGGTGCCCGGCGACCAAATTCAGAGTCACCCAGGCGCCACCATTGAAGACGATAGGCGGCGTCTTTGCGAGCACGTTCGCCATCAGTTTTGGTCTTGCAGCGACATAGCGCCAAGCGCGTTTCATGTCGGTAAAGCCCACACTCGGGGTACCCTCGGTATCCACCTGTGGCTTGAGAGCCGGTAGGGTAGAGGCGACCAGCGCTGAGGCTATGAAGGTCATCGCATCAAGCAAAATCGCGCCACTCGGGCTTAAATACTCTGTAGCAAAACCACCAAGAGCCAATCCTACCGAAAACATCACCGACCACGTCAAGCCGAGCAGTGCGTTGGCTAGGCGAAGATCTTCTCGCCCGACGAGCGCAGGGATAGAGGCGGCTCGCGCTGTCATCGCCACTCCCGAAAGACAGACGCGAAGAAAGAGCACCGCCTGAAGAAGCCAAACCGCCTTTTGCTGGGCGGCACCCCACATACCGACGGTAAGCAAAGCAGCACCGAGATAGCCGCCCATGATCAACCATCGGCGGTCGAGTCGGTCGGCGAGCGGGCCAGCGATAGGTGACATCAGCGCGGTCGGTAACGAGTGAACAAAGAGCACCATACCCACGGCTAGGGCACTGTCCCCCTGCTCCACCGAGATCACCGCAACAGCGATATAACTCAGCCAATCGCCGATCAGCGAGATCATGTGACTGATCCATAGTTTACGGAAGTCGCGCTTTTGAGCAATCAGCCGGGCAAAGCCCCGAAGATCCTCACGCATCGTCCATCTCCATTAAGACGACGCTAGTGGATGAGTGATGGGAAGTAAGGTCATCGCAGACTCGTTATAGCAAGGGTCGCGCCCCGAGCTTCAGGAATAACGATCGAGCGATTCACTAAAGTTACTGACCCGAAACTTCTGGAACGAGAGATCCATATCCACCATCGACTCCCGAATATGAATCGGCTCGTAACCCTGACCAGGAAGATCGAAATCTGTATTCACTTTGGTCAGATCAAAGGTCACCATATTACCCCACATGCGGTCGGGCAGTGACTTGTCGATCCCAAGCAAAGGGGCAACCTTGGTGAACAGCCACTTGAAGAAAAACTTAGGCATTTCAAACATGGGTAACAGCTTCCACTTCGTTCGCTTATCGCTCTTGAGGACGTTGCAGAACTCGTAGAAGCGCACCAATCGCTGCGGCACCAAATAGCGTCCCTTTGCTTTCGGGCTAATCATCGCCAGCGAATGCATCAAGGCTGCATCGCGCACATCTTGCATAGGAAAACCGATGGGCGGGCACGCGGGAAAGAAAAGACCCATACGCACGTATTTCAGAAACATCGCATTAACCCCTCGCGCCCGGCTGAAGCACATCGGCCCGAAGGTGCCGCCGATCAATAACGAGACCAGCTCCCATTGCGACTGTCCCGCAGCAATTGCTTCGGCTCGTTTTTCTTGAAGGACCTTGGAGTGAACATAAGGAAAATCAGTCGGTGAGGTAGTTTCATCCCAGTCGTCTTCAGTCACAATCCAATTCGGATGATCCAATGAGGGCGAATAGTCCGCAGCTGCAGTTAGGCAGGTCCCTGTAAGAACGACCCTCTTCACCGTGGGGGTCCGGCTACACGAGGCGAGAATATTTTCGATACCTGCAACCGCTGGATCCAAGAGCTTTTCTTGGATTTGTTGTTGCGACCCCACCATAAAAAATGGCGACGCTACGTGAAGCACCACCTCACAACCGGCGATCGACTCATCATAGGCGCCAGCGTCTAAGAGAGTCGTCACTTTAAACAGCTTGAGACGCTCGGCGGCGCCGGGCATCGCTGTGAGAAAGCCAACATTCTCCTCATCCAGACTGCGCACGGGTGCATGGACCGTGTGCCCAGCACGCAACAAGCGACGTGCGACATGAGAGCCCACCATACCAGTTGCGCCGGTTACACAACATACGCGCTTCTGAGCGCTTTGCTCGGCGGGTGTTAAGGGTACTTTATCGAGCAGAGCAACCACATCTGGTCGTTCTGTGATGGGTATATTCGCCAAGGATGTCGACATCATTTTCTCGCTTCCAGATCAAGCTATCGAACTAGGGTAAGTGGCACGCTAGTGCAAAAAATCGAGGACTCAAAGCCGTTCTACTTGTTTCATTCCAATCGGCTAAAGCGATGCGACGTCTATTGGGTGGATCGAGCACGGTGAGTAGAGGATCCGGACTACTCGAATCGTGGCCACTGTAGAGACGCCAAAGTCGATTCACAATCATGAGTGCTTGACAGAGCGCTCCATTTACTACGGATCTGTAGATGACAGTCAGGGCTTGGACAGCGCGACATCGACACGCTTCATGCGTGCTCCTTCGCAACTGGTTCAGAGGCCTTCATGGACGCAAGAAAGCAAGAGGAACGAGACTGATGATCTTATCGGACCGAGACATTAGGCTGAGGATTGAACAAGGCGACCTCGTCGTCGACCCCATCACCGACTGGGACCTGCAACTCCAACCCGCGAGTCTTGACGTCCGCTTGGGCAGTGGGTTCGCCGTCTACCAGCTGCCGCACCTTCCCTGTATCGATCCGCGGGACAAAGAGAATATCGACGCCGTAACCGCTCCCGTAGACATACCGGAAGGTGAACCTTTTGTGCTTCATCCCGGTGAGTTTGCACTGGCGCATACCGCCGAATACGTCAAAATACCGGCAGATCTCGTCGCTCGCGTCGAGGGAAGAAGCAGCCTCGGACGGCTTGCGATCGTCGTCCACGCAACGGCTGGATTTATCGACCCTGGGTTTGAGGGTACCATCACTTTAGAACTCTCGAACCTTGGCCGAGCCGCCGTCAAACTGTATCCAGGTATGCGGATCGGACAGCTCGTCTTCCATACGATGACGAGCCCTGCCGAGCGCCCTTATGGCTCCGGTCGTGGAAGCAAGTACCAGGGACAGCGAGGCGCAGTGCCAAGCCGCTCGGGGCAAGACGTCGACAACTGATGCTGGCTGCTAAGGGCTCAACGGTGCCAAGCCGTTCGTAACGTATCCGCTCAGACACAGCACAACCGGCTCGATTTCCTACTCCGGCGTACGGAGACATCAGGCGTCGCCAAGGTTCTATCGAGTGCATAATGAAGATGCCACTGCATGTCGTATCGTGATGTGTATCAAGCGGCAGATCAGGAGCAACTATGAGTTTTGTCTACTTAGCGATCGCGGTGGTCTTTGAAGTGATCGCCACCTCATCGCTTAAAGCATCTGCCGAGTTTACTCGGCTTTGGCCGAGCGTCGCCGTCGTCGTCGGCTACAGCATCTCTTTTTATATGCTCTCCCTTTGCCTACGCCACATTCCATTGGGCGTGATGTATGCGATTTGGTCTGGTCTAGGCATCGTTTTGACGGCAATCGTCGGCTGGATTGTTTTCAAAGAGGTTCTCGATGCACCGGCGATCGCCGGCATTGGCCTGATCCTCACCGGTGTCTTGGTGATTCGACTCTTTTCAACAGCGGCGGCCCAAGTCTAAATAAGCGCCCTCCGTATGAGTCTGGAATTGCCATGAGCCAAGAGCAGCCCAACAACCCAACCCATGGCATCACCTTGAAAGCTATGCTCGAAGATCTTGTGCAGCGCCACGGGTGGTCGGGCGTCGCAGCCCAAATCAGGATCCGCTGTTTCATGTACGAGCCCAGCATCCGATCGAGCCTCAAGTTTCTACGCAAAACCGAATGGGCTCGCAGGAAGGTCGAGGCGCTCTACCTTAGCGATCAAAAGGCGCTAAAGAAAATACAACGTGACCACGACTATTGAACAGCTCCACCGGGCAGCGTGCGAACGCGGGGAAATGACCTACACCGACCCGTACACCGGCTACCTTGTATTCACGGCGCTCGGCCTAAAGCATAAAGGTACTTGCTGTGGAAGCGGCTGCCGCCACTGCCCGTATGAACATCAAGTGGCGACCACCGGTGGCCCTACACAAAAAACCGCAGACCGTTCGTAACTAAATCGGAATCGCTTGGGTCGAGTTGATCAACTGGTCGAGTCTCGTCATCATCCGCATGACCTCCTCAGTCGAGACCGATACTCGCTTAGAGATCAACTTAGGCGCTCGTGCTCGGTCAAACCAAAAGCCGGATGCTTCATCAATGTCGGCCCCGTGGTAACCTGCAAGCCATGAGATGGTGTCAGCGCCCTCATCGGGTGAGCGAAGAATAAACTTCGTGGCGAGAGCAAACTTAGGCATTGCACGGCGAACAGCGGCTGTATCCACCCACCCCGGATGCATTGAATGAACTGCAATCCCTAGCGGTTTAAATCGTTCATACAATTGCTCTGCCAAAACAACCTGAGCCCGTTTGGTGTGCGCGTAGTGGCGCATCCCGTCATAGCGCCCCGTCGGCTCAAAGAGCTCAGACGAATTCAACCCTTGGGTATACATCCCACCAGAAGAGACAAAGATGATGCGCGTAGAGTGATTCTGAGCGCCCGCTTGCAATTGCTCACTTAGACGCAGTGACAAGCTGTAAGGACCGAGCACATGCAGACTGGTAATATACTCAATATTCTCGTCTGTGTATTGACAGGAATCAAGCATGTTGCCTGCGTTATGAATGAGCCCATGCAGCGGTCCATCAATCGTCTCGCTCAGCCGGGCTACGCTCGACAAATCAGCCATGTCGACTTGCCGCAACTCTAGGCGAGCATCCGGTATATGATCGCTCAACTTAGCGACCGCCGCTCCTCCTCGCTCAAGTGAGCGACACGCTAAGTACACAGTGGCGCCGCGTTTGGCGAGCTGCTCCACGGCGGCGAAGCCAATTCCTGAATTGGCTCCTGTCACCAAAAAGTTTCGGTCACGCAGACTCACCCGATGACTCTCCGTATCGAAGCCCCGAGCATGGCGTCTGTAACCGTTGCGATCGAACGAGAAGACAACGCTTCGATCAAGCAACTTATCCCAAAATCTCATCCCACCTCGCCCTGTATTCTCTATAGCCCGGTAGACTGCATCAGCAAGCCGCGCCGTCTCAAGACGCTCGCCTTCATTATGATGAAAGCACATAAAACACGGTTTACGAAACCATCGAGCAGACGCCACGATGACACGAGACGACGCCGGCTAAATGGAACCTTACATGACTCATATTGAACACCTCGCGCAGCAGCAACTCGATGCATACAACCGCTCCGATCTCGAAGCCTTCGTCGCCTGCTACCATCCTGATGTACGTGTCTTCAATGGTGATCACTTGAGCGTCAGCGGCATCGATGGATTCCGTCAACGCTACGAATCCTTATTCAGTACATGGCAGTTTGGCGCCTCGGTTCCTCAACGCATTGCGCTCAATACACATTGCGTTGATTTTGAGACGTGGTGGCGCGTCGACCCAAGCAGCGGTGAGCGCAGCGAAGGTCAGATTCTGGTGCGTTACGAGGAACGAGATGGACGGATCGGCACGGTACAATTTTTAGCTTAAGCCATACGCAAGGCATCAGATGCAATAAGCAATCAAGCGGGTTTGTTCGTCATTGAGCGCGCCCAAGAAGAGAGCTAGACCTCGGTTGTCAGCAGCTTCGCCATCACGAGTTCATCAACAGGCACGCCATCGACGGGTGCGCTCAAAGTCGTGAGCGGCGAGCAGACTAGCCGCTGACTGTTCAATGATCGGGGTAGCGAATGCGTCTACTCGACCGCCCCACTTAAGAACTGCCACGCAGCATCAAAAGAACCCGGCAGCATTTCGTGTCCGCGCCCGGTATACTCGCAAAGGCGCGCTAATCCACAAGCCGAGACTTGCTTGCAGGCGACATCGCTCATCAAGCCCTCAACTTGAATAGGCTCGAGCGAGCCTACGCCCGAGCAGGAGGTCAGGTCAGCGGTATAGTTGGATATCGCTGCTCGAACCAACTCGACGCGCACCAACGCATCATCAACGCCGGCGCCAAACCAGCCGGGGATCGAATAGCCCCGTGCTCTTTGGCAGGCGGCAGAGACGGAAACGTAGTAGTTGCCCACCACGCCAATGCCTCGGATCTGACTGCCTTCGCAGGCGAGTCGCGTCGCTAAGCCGCCACCATTCGAGAACCCGTGTGCAAAGACTTTGTTGGTTGGTAGGGTAGGATAGGCAGTCTTTATATGAGCCACCAAGGCATCAATAAAACCCACATCATTGGGAAGCGCCCCACCCGGTGGGTCCTCATCATTCCACCCGTTACCAACACCAGCCGGAACCACAACGATCAGACCGTTGCTCTCCGACGCAGCCTCGGGCGCTACTTGAGCGATCATGTTATCGACCGTCTGCCCTGAGCCGTGCAAAACGACCATAAGACCGCGGGCTTCCCCGTTGGTCGGTAGATACAGTGAGAAGCTGCGCGTGCGTCCATCGAATGCGAGACGGTTGTTATGGGTCCACGCTCCTGGCGTCGAATTGAGAGCGGTCGACCCAGCGGTTGAGTGATCCCCGCAGCCGGTGACCAAAGCCACACAAAAAATGAATAATGGAGCTTTCATAGGCTGGACCATAGGCATTCGAAAGCCGGTTCGAAAGTAAAACATTGGCGCAGGAATTGACCCTCCCGACTCTTGCTTACCAACAAATCCGACGCCGTTTCATTACGTCAAAATTCGATGCTCACTCCATCCCAAAAATGGGCATTGAGCAACGATCACAGTATCCCATGACTCCCCACTTAAAACGCGCAGTACGCGAACAACACCAGCGTGAGTAACCATCAAATCAGAGGAAGTGGGTCGACGGCTCTTCAGCCAACTCGATACCCGGTTTACCAACTCATCGACCGACTCTCCGCCCGGAGGCGTTGAATAGCGCCAGTTGTTGCACCAGGCGCGCCAGCGCAAACCATCATTCGCGTCAATCTCATCGTACGTTCGATTTTCCCAATCACCAAAGTGCATCTCTCGCAGCGCTGGCGTAAGTTCGAGTTCGATCTTCCAATGCGCAGCGAGTGCCTCAGCGAGCCGGGCACAGCGCGGCAAATCAGAACTGAAAAGGCGATCGGGAACAAAAGGCGCATTAGCAGCGACAACCTGAACCGACTGAGCGACAGGGTTGATGGTTTCAATCGTTGTTTGTCCAATACATCGCCCCTGCCGATCCACTGCAGGGTGCCGAAGGCTCCAAACCTTCATGCGGATACAAGCGCGAACAGGATACCTAGCTCCGCAAGCTGTTGGATGGTGCCCATAAAATCGCCGGTTAAGCCGCCGACTCGTCGCTGTACATACCAACCGAAAACAACACTCACGCAAAGCATGGCAAAGAATGAGCCGATCAGCGCTTCTGACGAAACGCCGAAACGAAAGGCACCGAACATGAGGACGACTACCCATAACGCAACGATCACCGCTTGAGGACGACCTGAACGCGCCACATCGCGTGATTTCGAGTCGGGATCGTCGCGCCGAGCATAAGACTGCACCCCGAGCTGCATGACAGGAACAGCTCGCGAAAGTGACTGTCCAAGGAGAAATCCAATCGGGGCCATCGGACCTAAATCCACCAATAAACTCAGCTTGAGCATGAGAGCCAAAATCAAAGCCAGCGCACCAAAGGCACCAATGCGACTGTCCTTCAAAATGCGCAGGACAGATGCCCGGTCATAGCCCCCACCCAGCGCATCAGCCGAATCGGAGAGACCATCTTCATGGAACCCGCCGGTCACGAGCACTCCGATCGTCACCGCAATGAGGGCACGCGTCAGATCCGAATGACCGTCAAGGGCCCACCAGATTCCGGCTTGAAGCGCTCCAAGAAAAAGTCCGACCAAGGGAAACCAGACCGAAATCCATTCCCAGGTTTTCTGCGGGTAGGGAAATCCACCAACAGGAATCCGGGTTAAGAACGTGAGCGATGCTCGGAGCGAGACCAACCAGAACGGCATCACTGGTCTCGATTCGGCACCGAGGCTTGCTCAAAGGTCGCCATTTCATTGTGCAAAGCCACCGCCGAGCGCACGAGAGGTAGCGCCGTCAGGGCACCACTCCCCTCACCTAATCGAAGCCCTGCATCAACCAGAGGCACCGCATCAAGTGCGTCCAAAATACGAGCGTGACCCGGTTCAGCGGAGCGATGTCCAAACCAGAGAAAGTCGCGAAGGCGCGCATCCAAAGTGACCGCGACTAAGGCGGCGCTGCTGACGATAAAGCCATCAACTAAAACCCCTATCCCCCGCTCGGCCGAACGACCGATTGCCCCTACAATCGCAGCGATCTCACGCCCTCCCAGGCTCCTTAGAACGTCGAGCGGCTCAACGCAGTCTTCAGTACGCTCAAGCGCTCGAGCGACCAACTCACGCTTCGCCACGAGCGCCTCACCCGATACGCCCGTGCCCGGACCGACCATCTCATCGGCGGAACAATTTAACAGGCGAGCGCCAAGCGCTGACGCCGGCGTTGTGTTCCCAATCCCCATCTCGCCCAAAATCAAGAGATCGGTTCCTTCGGGTAGTTCATCCACTGCGTCGGCGCCGGCTTGGAGCGCATAACTCAGAGCTTCCGTATCCATCGCATCACTATCTCGAAGGTTACCCACGAGACCTCGACGCTCCAACCTGGTCCATTGACTATGGTCGGCCGGCTCGGGTTCAGGATAGGGCTCCACCCCCACATCGACCACATGAAGTGGAACCTTATTCAACCGAGCCAAAACCGACGCGGCGGCACCACCCATCGCCAGATTAACGACCATCATCGGTGTCACCTCTCTGGGATATGCGCTGACGCCCAACGTCGATACCGGGTGATCCGATGCAAAGACGATCACAGTCGCCGAGTCGGCAGAGGGTCGATCGACTTGTTGAATATCGGCCAGCCAAACAGCGACGTCTTCCAAGGCTCCAAGCGCACCAGTCGGTTTCGTCAACACCGACTGGCGCGCCAAAGCGGCCGCACGATGGCGAGGACTCCGAACAGGTAGGTTCCATTTCATGACATCCCCTCAAAGCACGTTGACGCCGAATAGGTCGGGATGGGGCTGTGCATCAACGTCATCATTTTCGGATCAACTGGGGGCATCCTGCATGAGGACCGAGCGGAACCGTGAGCACTGCTCGCGCCTAGGAGCTATCCGTCTTCGCCAGCGCAGCGATATTAGCCGCCAACCAAGCCGACGCGGCGACCAGCTGCAGCCAATCACCAGTCTGGCTAGGGGCTCCGTACGCAAAGACACTAGCGATCCAAGACACACTAGCGACCGTTTGCCCCAACCATTCGATTCGCAGCGCTCGCTGCATCAAGCTCGGCGTCTGCATCGAGATCGAGACTTCTTTATCTGCTTCTAACATGCGCATTCCTGTCCACAGCACGAGAGATCATCGAGGTACATACCCCACATACGATATGTTTCTAGATATTCCGCAGGCAAGTCCAAAGCGTTTGCGATGGCTTTAGCAACCACAGCAAAGCGCTGTCGGTACTTGTAGATAAAGCAAAAGATCTGACCCTCCTGGCGAACCGCCGGCCCGACAAGAAACAATCCAGGGTGAAGCGTCGACTCATCATGCTCGCTAAGCAATGGAAAACCATCGTCTCGCTTTTCGAACAAATCACTCACCAAGGTGTGGCTACCCTTGAAGCCGGTCGCGAGAATGGGCTGGGTTTTCGACTCAAAGCGTTCGCCGTTGTGATCGGTGACTTGATACATCGCCTCAGACGCAATGACCGAATCGACCGGGGTGTTCGGGAACAGCTCCACATGCTCTTTGAACACATCAGTGCGCATCCGCTCGAGCGTATAGGTGGAGAGCGCGACGCTCGGGTCGGAGGTCCCGAGGTCCCATGGACACCCTTGATCAAACACCCGAACCCGCTTTCCGCGTTTGGCTAGGTGATAAGCCGCGTCGATGCCGCTTTCGTATCCACCCACGACGATAAACTCATCGCCCTGCAACGATTGGTAGGTCGGAATGCTTGAAATATGCCGACAGAGCTCGCTCCCAGTAAATCCAGTTGTCGTTGGATATTGGAAATCGCCCGCCGCCCAAATCACGTGTTTGGCTGTGAAGGTTTCAGAGGTAGTCTCAATACGGAACACACCATCGACAGGAACAATCCGCTTCACATCAATCTTTTGACGTACTGGCAACTCAAACGCATCGACGACGGCAGCTAAGTGCGACGCATATTGGATCCCTGTGGGATGCTCGACCTGAAGCCCGAACGCAGGCGACGCGCCAATAGCGATGGAGTTAATATCGAGCATACCGACCGAATTGGTTGCGAAGGATGGCGTAATGAAACGCATTTCGGCAGGCCAGCGAGCGAACGAAGCGCCAACGGTGTAACGCTCTAGACCCATAATGTTCTCTATGCCCGCATCTGTCAGCGCGACGCTGACACCAACACCAGCCGCCCCCATACCGATGATTACGACGTCATACACATGATTCGTATCAGAACTGTCTTCCTGATTAATAGCCATTTTCTAAACCTCGACTCTTACCGACCAGCGACTCAAATCAACGCGACGCGGCCTTGTTATTGATCGGTGCACGGCGGGCGTTTCAAGCAAATGAACCGCACATGCAACCACAAATCAGTTTCATGGGAAACCCGACGTAGCTCTTCGGTCACTTTCACAAGCAAACTCGCCACTCTTCACACCAGACCACCACGGAGGACACCACTTAGAACATTGGGGCTGCTTGATTGACCTCAGGCTTGCTGAGCGCTTCAATCAAAAGCAAAGCCGCCACACCAAAACACGCACCCGATAGGAATTGATTCCACTTCGAATGATCGCCGTTCAAAAACTGATCATAGATCCAAAGCGCGCCCATCAAGAGAACGACGATAAAGATTTGTCCCACCTCGATCCCCAGATTGAACAGCAACAGAGGCACAATGATGTTGTCCTCAAACAAGATGACTTTAAAGTTGTTCGCAAAAGCCAAGCCGTGGACGAGACCAAACCCGAGTGCGACACCGTACTTGACCTTCGTATCGCGCCCTCCTGAATCATCAGTCTTGCGCGCCACGTTCAAGATCGCCGTCAACATGATCGTGAACGGAATCAGTATCTCGACGACCGTTTGGTTAGTCGGAATCATCCCTAAAGCACTGAGGATCAGGGTGCCGCTATGACCCACCGTAAATGCCGTAATGATAATCACAATTTGGCGCCATTGAACCAACCGGTAGGCGGCGCACAATGCCATGACAAAGAGCACATGATCGTATGCGTTGATATCAACGATGTGCTCCCAGCCCGTAACAAAAAAATTGGTGCTTCCGCTCATCGCTTTCTCTCACCTAAAACATGGGTCATTGTGTAGTCGTGCATCGTCGCAGCATGCCCATGGTCGATCTTAAACGACGGAATGAGCAGCACGGTGCGGTTGGTCTGTGTCGATCCAAAATCCGGGAACATGATCGTATTCTCAACCGTGACTTTGTCGCCTCTTTTAAGCTTAGACGAAGCGCCCTGTAGCTGGATGACGAGGACGTTTTCTCGATACAAGGGAACGATTCGATGAACCTTCCAGATCAGCTGACGACCATTGTGTCGAACGCTGTAAAATTTCTGAAAATACTGTTCGACTAACCCCGCACGATCCTCTTGCTTCACGCTGTTTGGGTCGCGATCTTTGAGAATCGAATTAACCAGGCTGAGCTGGAAATCATCGATGAAGACCTTGCACTCCATCTTGAAGGTGTTCCGCGTAGCGTCATGCTCAATCATCGATGCAGATAATTTAAGAGGATGCGCCCACACCACTTGAGGAAGCAGAGCGACAACAAGCACTGCGATCAAGCTTTGCCAGCTATACCCTGTCCGCATCGCGCCGTCCGCTCAATTAACCTGAAAAATGTTGCGCCCACTCGACCGAATGGAACCGCAGGCTTTCTCATCGTAGGACTGCCCTTATTGAGAACACCTTCTCATTAGCAATATAAATCTGCAGCGGCTAACCAAATCAAGCCAGGCGTCACGTGCATGGCACGATCGCCACGGGCGGCAATCTCGACAAGTTGAACGCTTCTATTTAGGGTTCGTATCATGACTGCGTTTTCCCTCAATCAGCCGATACCACCTGACCTGAGCGTCCGCGCTGCGCGCCAGGCGTATCTTGCAGAAAATGGTTTCGATATGGAGCTGTACGACGCGGATTGGGTCCCGGTTAACCTATGGGGGATACGCTTCTCCTTCCCCAATCCAAAGAATCGAAAGCTGGCTGTTCGCTATCATGACTTGCATCACATCATGACCGGTTACGGTACCGATGAAGTCGGCGAAGCACAGATCTCGGTATGGGAGTTACGCCATGGCATCGGGGTCTTTGGACTCTTTGTCCAACTGATCATCTTGACGCAAATCATCCTTGGGCTCGTCCACAGTCCAAGGTTTGTCCTTCGCGCCTGGAAAAAGGTGCCAAAGGGGAAGCGATTACCCCAGCCTTCATTTACCCATTATGAATCGTACCTCGACATGAGCTTGGGCGACCTTCGTCAGTCTTATGGGTTGCCGAGAGCCGGTCTTGACGGTGAGCGAGGACTGCATGGCGACGCACCCAAATGACACGAGTTCATGGAATCGATCAGTGATCGCTTTGCGCTGCACATGGTTCTCTTATCAGAATGGATTGCGCGACCCTGTAACGCTGGAATTGAGGACCTAGAATGACCCTACTAAAGAGGATGACGATCAACTTCATCGATTCCGGAATTTCTGATCAAACACAAGAATCAGACATCAAGTATATACGCTTCCTCAACGCAACTATCCTGCTCTTTATCGCCGCTCAGATCCCTATTTTATCGCTACTGATTGCGCTTGGTTTGTGGACGCAATTAATCATCAATCTTGTCGCACTTGTTCTGTGTGGGATGAGTTTTCTTCTCAATCGGCAAGGACAGCATTTACCGTCTAAAATCGTCTTTCTCACGGTCGTGACTGCCAACACAGCCTACTTTGCCATCATCTTAGGTTCGAGTGCTCCAGCGCACCTTTGGTTTATCCCCATGACTGTCTTAGGCGTTTTGGTGTTTAAGCCGTCAGAATGGTTCTGGATGGCTACACTCGTGGGCTTATCCATGGTTAGCTTTATCGCTCTTGAATTGTTTCATCACGACTTGGAACCGGTCGTGCGCCATTTCAGTGCCCCTGCAGAGGCGCAGCAAGCAACTCAAGGCTCAACCATCTTTGCCATCATGCTTACTTTGGTGCTTGTCGGCATGATGCATCGACGCTTTGCTTCGTCCGAGCGATCATTAGCGACTGAAAAATCCCAATCCGATCGTCTCTTGAGGGCGATTTTACCGGATCAAGTCGCAAAGGAATTGAGAGATACTGGAACTACTCAAGCCATCCGACACGAGGAGGTCTCGATCCTGTTTGCCGATATCGTTGGCTTCACACCCCTCGCCGCATCGATGCCGGCGGAAGCCGTGGTTGCCTTACTTGCCGGCATCTTTGAGCGATTTGATCGGCTCATTGCTCAATGTGGTGTCGAAAAAATTAAGACCATTGGTGATGCCTATATGGTCGCAAGCGGAGTCCCAGAGCCAGCCACCGATCACGCTGAACGACTGACACGATGCGCCTTGGGGATGCTTGAGATTATCGAGATATTTAGTGCTGAATCAGGTCACCACCTACAACTCAGGATAGGTCTTCACAAAGGACCGGTTGTTGCCGGGGTCATTGGTACAACGAAATTTACCTACGATCTTTGGGGCGAATCGGTGAATCTAGCCTCTCGACTTGAATCGAGCGGAGAACCTGGTCGAATCCATGTCTCTAGTGCCTTTCAAGCGCACCTAGAGAAGACCCGAAAATTTGAGCAGCGCGAAGCGATTACGATCAAGGGTATCGGGCGTATACACACGCATTGGCTGATATCCGACTAGGACTTCCTCGTTCAAAGAATCCCAATACCACGCTCAGGTCATTGAACTTGCGCCCCCGATAGATACTTGCATGCTTGTGCAAGTATCCATACAATAAGATATGAAACCGATAAATATAGACAACCTCGCCAGTCTTTTAAAAGCCTTGGGTGAAGTCAACAGGCTCTCGTTGGTCTGTCAGCTTTGTGATTGCGATACACCGCAAAATGCGACGTGTCTTTGCAGCTGCTGCAGCGTGGACGCATCAGGTGTCTCACGCCACCTCAAGGTTTTGACTCAAGAGGGGGTTGTGAGCGTTGAGAAAGATGGGCGTGAGCGAAACTATTCGCTGAATAGAGCGTATGTCGCCCAGCAACTTAGAAACCTTGCGGACCGAATCGAGTCCATCCAGGAGGCATCATGAAGACCAAAGCTTGTACCTGTAATTGCAAAGCGGACGAATGCTGTGAAACCAAAACGTGCGAGTGCTGCAAAGACGGATGCTGTTGTAAGTAAAATCAATGGTTATGACTGCATGTGAGCAGTCGACCATCCGATTATACGACTTGGCGTGCTCGCCGCCAACGACGCGCTCACAACGTCCGGTCAGTCACGTTCACCGCAATCAACCGAAGCATCCTAACACTTAGAGTTGGCCACTGATGTCACACGACTGAGGAGCGGTCTCCGGAACCACCGTAGCCTGAGGACCGAACTCGGAGAATTTAATCTCACCAGTGTGTCCATGAACCACATCAACCTCTGGATTCATGATTTTTAGCGCACCAAGCACCTCGGTCAGTTGATTTGGCGCAAGGGCATCTGCCCCATCAATCCATACGGAATTTGAGCTTCTGACCATCTGGATCAAAAGCGTCACCGAGTCCGTCTTGAGCGTCTGAAGCATCTTCGTTCCATCGATCATGGTCACCGCCTGATCAATTACCGCAATATCGCCAAGCACATCGCCCTGCTCATCGGGGACCGAAAAGGTCTTTGCCAATGCCTCGAGATCGCTCTGAGGCGGCACTTGAAGCATCACACGATCGGTGCCTTGCGCTTCAACGATTTCTCGAACTTTGGAGAGCACATCACCGCGCACGGTGCAACACGAGCATCCCGAACCTAATCGTTTCAGCTTCTCGGTGGTGCGAACAAAGGTCAGGTTGTCTTGATTTCTCGTCACCTTTGACCTCGGCCAAGGCGAGATCGCAGTGATGCGATGCTCTTCGCTATCGTTTATGATACGGTTGTAAATCTTATGTCCGTCGGTACCCGGTGCGCCCATAAGTAAGGTAATTGGTAAGCGTTCGGTCATTGGTCCTTCTCCTTTGAGTTGGTAGCATTGCGGTCAGATGCGACCACTCAAACTCCACCGTTTCACATACTGATTACGGGCTCAAAGCCCTCACGCATCAGCATCGATTGATTCATCACAACACTCGTCGCCAGACCGCTCTGGATCCCGACGTCGTCTCATCTCTTGTAAGTTACTGACGTGCCCCATCAGAAGAATAAGCCCGGCAACTATGCCTAATGCCTCTCCCGATCCATGCTCATGTTCATCGTGGTGAGCTTCAGCCTCATCATGACCCCTGTGATCTTCATCACCACTGTGTTTGTCATGGTGCTTTTCGCCTGCATGTTTGGCGTGATGATCCTCATCCGCATGCTTCGTGCCATGCTCCTTGCCGTCATGATCCGCGAGATGGTCGCTGTCCGCATGAGCAGCATGAGTCGCATGGTCCGAATGTTCGTCATGATGACCATGACCAGCTGCGAATCGAACGGCTAACAAACCCGCAATACCAACGCTCAAAATGGCCATGACCCGCAAGTTACGGTGCCGACGCCAACCCATCGCCATAGCCAAAACGCCAAATGTGACGGCGACGATGGTGAGTAGCCACTCAAATTTTTCATCGAGAAGAATATCGAGCCCGAGGGTAGCGAAAGCCGCGGGAACTAAAGCACATACGGCGCAGTGAAGAGCGCAAGCCGTGCTTGCAAACATTCCAAATCGATCAACTCGCTCGTTGTTCGTCGCTAAAGATGCCTCTGCTGCCATCGCTCAAGTCTCCAAACATCAGGACGCGTTTGTCCGGTATGATTAATCACTGCATGATCGGACACACCGACAGCTAAACGCCAACGATCAACGCCTACAAACCCCGTGTCATTATCGTCGAAACCGCGCAATGATAATCCCAAGATGCGACCGAGTTGAGGACCGTCGCTCGTGATCAAGCGGTGGCACAGTCGGGGCAGTTACCGTATAAGGTGATTTCATGACGCATCACTTGGAAGTCCTCTGGAGCAAAGTTGGCGACCAGATTACACGGCAGAAGGATATCGAACACTCGCGCGCAACAATTGCACAAGAAATGATGATGGTGCTTGCGATCCGCAACTTCATAGCGCGACACATTATCTTCGAGGCGCACGACCGCCAATGCACCGCTGTCCGCGCCGCTTCGAACGACGCGATAGACGGTTGCCAGACTCACATTGGGGCAAATTTTCGACGCTTCCACCTGAATATCTCGAGCACTCAATGGTCCTGGCGCGTCACCAATAACACGATGAATAGCTCGCTTCTGCCGCGTCGATCGTTCACTCATAGC
>CACGMS010000031.1 GCA_902574205.1 uncultured Candidatus Hydrogenedens sp.
TGTATCTGGTCAGGAAGGGCGCGCATGAGAACCCGCACGCTATTCATCACTATTTGTTTTTTGCTGTCGACCGGCTGCGAAGAGGAGCAGCTCCGTGCCATTCCTCCGGCGACGATCCAGGCGGACACCTTTCGCCAAAAGGAGAGCTCGAAGGTCGACGTGCTGTGGGTGGTTGATAACTCGCAGTCGATGACCCCCATCCAAGGGCGCTTGGCCGACCGCTTCGTCGCCTTCTTTGCTCAGCTCATGGACAGCCAAGTGGATTACCACATTGGCGTGGTCACCACCGATGTCCCTGAAGAGCAGGGCAAGCTTCGCCAGTACGGTGAAGACGTGAACAACCCGGAGCGCCCGCACGGAGAGCCCTTGCCCAACTGCGGCGGTGACTGTCGCTTTATCAGCCGCAACATCAGCTGCGACAATATTGAGCGCACCAACAGCTGCCACGCTCGCAAGGTCTTTGAGAACATGATCCACGTGGGCAACACCGGCGCCAACTACGAGCAAGGGCTTATGGCTGCAGCCATGGCGCTCGGCTTGACCAACGACGCCGAAGGAAACCCGGTGCCGATCCCAGAAGAGAATCAGGACTTTCTGCGTGATGACGCCGATCTGCACATTATCTTTGTCTCCGACGAGGACGATTACTCGCACGGTCGAGAGGCCTACTGGGCTGCGCGCTACTACACTCGCCTGCTCGAAGGCTCCAAGGGTCCGGGGAACGAGAACAAGGTCACCATCTCGGCGATTGTTGGGAACCCCAAAGCGCCCGACGGTTTGGAATCCATTGATCTGTGCGCCCACTGGCGCGCTGAGGGGGCAAACTCAGGCATCGATTTTCGCCTAGGTCCGCAAAATGATCGACGCGGCTGCGAGGACAACAACAACCCCGAGCGCAGCAACGTGGCGCGAGTGGGCACCAAGTACCTCGAGGTGGCCTGCAACAGCGGCGGCGTCTTTGCCTCGATCTGCGATGGCGATTATTCGACGACGCTCGATACCTTGGGCGCCAACGCTGCGGGTCTTCGACGGTACTTTCGCTTGGGGCGCCCCGAGGAGATGGAGCTCGGCTGCGATGGCGAGCTTGGCACCGGCGATGATCCCTTTATCGAATGTGCTCAGCGCGATGCGCAGCAGCACGGACAGCCCTTATGTGTGCTGGCGGTCGATATCAACGATGTGCCGGCGGGTCCGGTGCCGGTGGCTCGTGACGGCGCCACCGGTTACACCTTTGACCAGGTCAATAAGGCGATCCGCTTTAATGGTCAGTTTGTCCCGGCGCCCAACACCGAGATCTCGGTGACGTACAAGCTCAAGAGCTCCTTTAGGAGTTGTGGAAACTAATGATCAATCGACGCATCCCAATGGTCTTGATGGTGAGCGGGTTGATGGTGGGTCTGCCGGCTACCGCGTGGTCTGCGGCCAAGCCTGTAGAGCGCAAAGTCGATCCCGAAGTCGCAAAGAAAAAACAAGAAGAAGCCAAAGCGGCTGCTGAGAAGGCGGCGGCTGAAAAGGCGGCTGCAGAGAAGGCAGCGGCCGAAAAGGCGGCTAAAGAGAAAGCCGAGGCAGAGGCCAAAGCTGCGCAAGACGCCAAAGCGGCTGAAGAGCAAAAGAAGAAGGACGAAGCCGAAGCTGCAGCGGCTGCAGCGAAGGCGGCTGAGCCGCCTAAAGGCACGCCGACCTATGCCTACACGTTGGCACCAGATAGTGAGCCGGAGAGCGTAAAGTTGATGCAAGCTTCGCTCGCCAAAGGCGTCGCTGCCACCGACAAGCTGCACCTGGTTGAAGCCGATATTTCAAGTCTGCCTGCTGACCTGCAAGCCTCGCTCAATGAAGGTTGCCGAGTCAGTGCATGCCGC
The DNA here is from genome assembly GCA_902574205.1 of uncultured Candidatus Hydrogenedens sp. Classification (GTDB taxonomy): domain Bacteria; phylum Myxococcota; class UBA4151; order UBA4151; family UBA4151; genus CACGMS01. The sequence continues at coordinate 1,860 of CACGMS010000031.1, forward strand.
ACGGCATTTCTGGCTGCGCTCAAGGTGCCGCAGGCGCTGATCGTTGAGATGAACGCCAGCGGATCGTCGATGACCTTCACGCTCTTTTCTTCAAGTGGGGATACGCTCGGTCGCAGCAACGGCAGTTGTATTGGATGTTTGGAAGATGAGAAGAAGCGAGACTTGGTGCTCGGGGAGATGGTGCAGGATCTGTACATTAAGACCGAAGCCAAGACTCTTGCTGAAGCCAACGCTGAGGCAGCGATCACTGTAGAGTCAGCGACCGAAGCCGCCAAGCTTCCAGCGGGCGAAAAGGGACCGCTCGCTCGCGGGAAACAGAAGCGCCGCGCCCCCAAGGTGCGAGCCAACTATGTCGTCAAGTGGGTGCCGAGCGTCTGGACTTATGCCGGTGTGGGGACCTTAGCTGCGACCGGCGGCGGTTTGCTGATCGCAGCGTCGAGCGCTCACAACACCTACATCAAAGCGATCAATGAAGGGCGTGGACCGGGCGAGATCGATGGCATTGCCTCGGCGGGTCAAGCGCGTGAAATGCTGGGTTACACCTCCATGGTGTTGTCGGCGGGAGCAATTGTGGCGTCGTACATGCTTGAACAAAAGGAGGTGCGCCAATGAGACACCTTCTGATCGCCTGTGCTTTACTGAGCACCGGCTGTATGGATTGGGAGCTGCATAAGCTCGAAGATGGCTGTCAGGTCGATAGTCAGTGCGGTGAGTTTATGTATTGCGAGACCGTGACCGGTAGCTGTCGCTGCGAGGACGATCGCGGTTGCGGTCTGGACGAGTTTTGCAACTCACAAAACTTCTGTCAGGTTCGCTCAGGTTGCTTGTCCAACGAGGACTGCCCGTTGCTCGAACTCGACGGTCAGCAGGTGGAGCGGATCTGCGATATTCGCCGTAGCCAGTGTATTCCTTTGCCCGGTTGCGGTGTCGATGCAGATTGTGCCTTTGGTAACCTCTGCGCCACCAATCAGACCTGCATTCCCGGTTGTCGTGATAACGGTGATTGTCCCTTGGGACAGATCTGCAACAGCGGACAGTGCAGCGCCGATCAGTGCCTGACCAACGCCGACTGTGAGCCCGGCGAGCGCTGCAACTCGGGCGAGTGCACCATCGATGATCGTGGGCCGTTTTGCCGCCCGTGTCAGAACACGCGTGATGAGCCGCCCGAATGCGGTGATTATGCCAACTACTGCTTGATCGATACCTCATCGCAGAGTGGTTACTTCTGCGGCATCGATTGTGCTCGTGGACAGGAATGCCCCAAGGGGTACTCGTGCAACAACGTGCGCATCGTGACCTCGGTGCAGTGCTCGGTGTCGGCTTGTGTTGACGGCTTTTGCCGTGGTGCCAGTGCTGGCTTTGCTTGTGCTGCTGATACCGACTGCGAAAATCCTCGACCACGCGGAACCTGTCCCAAAGAGGGGATGGAGTGCCGCGGCGGTGAAGGCGCACAGCGCGCCTACTGCTCGTGCGTCGATGATTCGGACTGTCCACGAGACGAATGCCGTGACGCCTCGATCACCGAGAGCTGCAACGCTGGCACCTGTTCGGTCAGCGGCGATGAGTGTGGAAGCTCAGCCGATTGCCCAGGCAACCGCTTAGGGCACTGCTTGATCTCTGGTCATCGCTGCTACGACAACATGGATTGCGATTTGATCGCCTGCGTTGACGGTGGCTGCTTGATCGGTCGCAACTGCGCACCTGAAGAAGGGCTGAGCTGTCGGGATATGCCGCAGTAAGCAGAGGCTTATTGTTGCGCTTGGGCGGCGAGCAGGCGAGCTTGATGCTCTTTGATCAGCGCCTCTTGGATTTTACCGACCTCGCCGTCGAGGATGCCGGGCAAGTTGTGCACTGTGAGGCTGATTCGATGATCGGTAACTCGATCTTGCGGGTAGTTGTAGGTGCGGATCTTTTCGCTGCGATCGCCTGAGCCGACCATCGCTTTGCGATCGGCCGCTTGTTCGGCGTGCTTGCGTGCTTGGTCGGCTTCGTAGAGCCGAGCTCGCAGCACCGAGAGCGCCTTGGCTTTGTTCTTGTGCTGCGACTTCTCATCTTGGCAGATGACGATCACGCCCGTGGGCTCGTGAGTCAGGCGCACCGCCGAGTCGGTGGTGTTGACCGACTGACCGCCCGGACCGGAGGCGCGAAAGACGTCGATGCGCACATCGCTCATATTGATATCAAAGTCGGATTCCTCGACTTCGGGCAAAACCGCGACCGTGCACGCGCTGGTGTGAATACGCCCTTGGCTTTCCGTTTTGGGTACCCGCTGAACACGATGCGTACCCGCCTCCCATTTAAGCTGTCCAAAAGCTTCGGTGCCGGTGATGCGGCCAATGATTTCTTTGAATCCACCAGCCGTTCCTTCTGACGACGAGACGACCTCCATACGCCAGCCGTCGGTGCGGTCGACCAGGCGTTGGTACATGCGAAACAAATCGCCGGCAAAGAGGCTCGCCTCATCGCCGCCCGTGCCCGCTCGAATCTCAAGCAGGCAATTGCGATCATCGTCTGGGTTGCGGGGCAGCAAGGCGAGCTGCAGCTCTTCGGCTAGACTTGCGAGACGCTCGGTAATGGTCTCAAGCTCAAGCTTGGCCATCTCGACGAGTTCGGGGTCATCGTCAGAGACCAGTAGCTCAGCTTCCTCTTTTTGCTCAAGGAGCGACTCTTGTTCTTCGGCGAGCCTGGCGATGGGCTCGAGTCGCTTTTGTGTGGTGATAATCTCGCGATAGGCTTTGGGGTCCGAGGCAATATCGGGGTCACCGAGCTGTGCCGTCAGCTCGGCATATTGTGCTCTGATTTCCGCGATACGTTCTTGCATAGGTCAAAAAACCAAAGACCTGCCCAACAGGTGGGCAGGTCCAATAAGTTCACGCAAAGTCGCTATTTAGCGGCTTTGGAGTAACGGCGTCGGAAGCGCTCAACACGACCCTCAGCGTCGACGAGCTTTTGCTTGCCGGTGTAGAAGGGATGACAAGCGGAGCACAGGTCGACGCTGTAGCTTCCCGCAGTGGAGCGCGTCTCGAAGACGGTACCACAGGCGCAGCTAATTGACGCAGCTTTGAGTTCGGGATGAATATCAGCACGCATGGCGGCCTCCTTCATTTGGGCGGCGATCCCTAGGCTTGGCCCTAAGGAGCGTCAAGCAAAAACCACGCTAATGAGAACACTGGCCGGGGATTTTGTTCCACTTTTTCACTTTGGTGATTTGGCCTTGTTGGTAATCTGTGACATGAGTCTCAACAAGCCATCTTTCCTCCTGCGGGCGGGCAGGACTAGGGTGGCAACGAAGGACGATATTCACTCGTGTGCGGCTTGCTCGGCATTCTCACCGCCGACCCACAGCGTCGACCCGACACCGGCTTGCTTAGGCGGTGCTTAGAGCCGTTGATTCCGCGCGGCCCTGACCATCAAGACGTACGCACCGAACCTGGTCTAGGCTTGGGCCATACTCGTTTGGCTATTTTGGATTTGGGTGATCAAGCCAACCAGCCGATTGGTGCCGGCGATGCCGGCGAGTTGGTCTACAATGGTGAAATTTATAATTTTGATGCTTTAGGACACGAACTTGGCGACACTCGTTACGAGGGCGCGGGTGATACGCGCATTCTGCACGGTTATCTCAAACGTCACGGTACGCAGGTCGATCTTAACGCGCTCGATGGGATGTTTGCCTTTGCCTACTACGATCGCGATGAGGATGGTGTCTTGCTGGCGCGTGATGCGCTCGGCCAGAAGCCGCTTTACTACGCACATATCAACGGTGATTTGTGGTTTGCGTCCGATGCGGCACCTTTACGTTTAGCGCTCGGTTACTCACGCTTAGATGCGCGCGTCTTATCGGCATGGTTCGCCATTGGTGCGACGGACTTAGCGACCGGTGAGACCTTGTTTGAGGGGATTCGCGTGTTGCCGCCAGGGCACCGGTTGGTGGTCCGCAGGGATGATCTCCAGGCTGACGAGTTGCCCGCTGCCGAGCGCTGGCACGCTTTTGACGTGCGATCGAGCGATCGTGAGCAGTCGATCGAGGCTTTGCGTGCAGCGGTCCGTACTCGCTTAGTGAGTGAGGTGCCTTTGGGAGCGATGCTCAGCGGCGGTGTGGATTCAGCCCTGCTCGTGAGTCTAATTGCAGACTATCGTCCACTAGATGGCTTCAACACTTTTGCGGTCGGCTACGAGCGAGATCTGGGTGATTTGCTCTGGGCTCGTCGAGTGGCCGCTGACCTTGGCGTGGAGCACCATGAGCTTTTGCTCAACCGAGAAGATTATTTAAGCTTGCTCGATGATTCGGTCGCAGCCCTTCAAGCGCCACTGACTTTTGGTAATGAGCCGGCTTTGCTCGGTTTGTGCCGATTAGCTCGTGAAAAAGTGACGGTTGTCGTAGGCGGCGAAGGCGCTGATGAGGCATTTGGCGGTTATCGAACCTTGTTCGGTGCCGTTTCGTGGCGCCGCAGAGCGCAAGGCTTTACCCAAGGTCTCGTCGATCAAGTTGGGCGAGAAGCGCTGCATCGTTCGTTCGGTATGTTGCCGCCATCGAGCGAAGCTGATTTCTTCTTGAATCTTTATCATTGGTTCCACTTTGCCGAGCGTAACTTCTTGTTTCGCAGCGAACTTAAAGAGCAGGTCGCTCACGATTCCTCGCTCTTTGCGCATGTGGATCACTTGTTTGATTGGGCGCCAAAGCACAACGACCTTGAGCGCGTGCAGGGCGTCTTTTTGAAAGGGCATCTACCACGGTTGTTGAGACGTCTGGATGCCATGAGCATGAGTTGTGGTTTGGAAGCGCGCGCCCCATTTTGCAGTCGCACGCTCGTGGATCATGGTCTGGGTTTACCGAAAGCCGATAAACTTCAGCCTCATTTCGGCGAAGACTTGAGTCTCGCCCAAAGCCTGATTGGAGTGGAGGGGAAGACGGTTTTACGTGCGGAAGCGAAGCGTCAGAATCTAGCGGTTTGGAACCGGCCGAAGAGCCCATTTGCTGCGCCCTTTTTAGCCTGGTTTGGCCCCGAGCATCGTGATCTTTGGCAGCCTGAGTTGTTTCGTCCGGGCGGGGTTGAGCGATTTATCGATCCCGATCAAATGAAAATATGGATTGACCAAAACGAAGGCGTCAACATCGCCTTCAAGGTTTGGCAACTCTATAGCTTGGGCCGGTTTTTAGACGTTCATTCGATCTAACTATTCGACTTCAACCGTGTCGGCTGGCGGCGTCTCCTCTGATGCCGATTCGGTAATCTGTTTGGGAACGTTCGGCTGCTGCAGTCGGTGGACTTGAAGGACCAACCGAGTGGTCGGAGCAAATTCAACGGCGACCATATCACCGCTTACCACTTGCTCGCTAATCCGCTGAGGAACCTCAAAATGCTCGCCTTTGACGATAAGATAGCCGTCACCCACTTCATCGACCGAAGCGCTGAGCCCCGCAGCAACGCCGCCTTTTAGATCGGCTCGATGACCGGATGTCGCACCTTCTGCGAGTCCGGCAATTGCAATTGGAATGAGTACAAACAATGCAAACAGCGTGACATCACCCACGCTGCCCTGACCCATAATCCAGACCACGAGTCGCCAGGCTAACAAGACGCCCCAAACGGCCCAGGCGGTTTTTGCTAGGCTTTGATAGCCATCGACCACCAAGGAGAGGCGGTTGCGCTCTGGGGTCGTCATGGGTCGCATGATGAGAGTCTCCGCTTGGACTGTATTTAGGTGCGCGACGGGATACCTTCAGGTCAAGTATGCACGCTTGTCGTTGTGACGGGACCGCTGACCATGGCATGATCACAGCATGGAAATTGGGCAACAGCGCCAAGCTTTATTGCGTTGGTATCAAACGACGGCGCGGGAGCTCCCGTGGCGAAGCCACCCTGAGCCGTGGCGGGTGATGGTTAGTGAATTCATGTTGCAACAAACCCAGGTCAAAACGGTTCTGCCGAGGTACGAGCCGTTTTTAGAACGGTTTCCGAGTCCACAAGCGATGGTCGACGCCGGCGAAGAGGCTGTCATCTCGGCTTGGGCAGGTCTGGGTTATTATCGTCGTGCGCGCGCCTTGTTCGCCGCTGCGTCCGCAGTCGTTGATCGCCATCAAGGCGTCGTCCCGAACGATTTAGATGCGCTGCGTGCGCTGCCGGGAGTCGGTGCGTATACGTCAGCGGCTATTGCGAGCATTGGATTTGGTGTGGCGGCAGCTGTCGTCGATGGCAACGTGGAGCGGGTTCTCGCTCGGCTTCGATCGATGCATGAGCCGGTGCGCAAGGCAGCAGGCCGGCGAGCAATTCAGCGCCTCGCCGATGAGTTTTTGAATCCATCGGACCCCGGAGATCACAATCAAGCGATGATGGAGCTGGGCGCTCGAGTGTGTCGTCCAAAACGAGCAGATTGTTTGATCTGTCCGCTTCAAACAGCGTGTTCGGGTCAGCAGGATTGGGCCGCGCTGCCGGTTTTACCCGAGCGAAAGAAAGCGGTTCCAAAGCAAGTCGAGCAACGCCTGTTTCTTATCGACGCTCACGGGCATACGGTGTGGCGTCGCAGGCCGGCTGACGGTCTTTATTCAAACTTGCCGGATCTTCTTGAACTCGCAGTTGGTGAATCGGCGGCGCTATACGGCGAAGTGACCGCCCGAAAAACAACCACGCAGCGCTTGAGTCATCGAGAACTTGAGATCGAGGCGTTGCGAATCGATGTGGATGGGTTACCGTCTGGATACCACACTGGCCCCGTAGGGGCCTTCCTGGCCGAAGGGCCTCCGACGCCTGTAGCGCGGCTGGTTCGACAACTCGCGAGTGATTTAGAAGTCGGCTAGGGGTGGACACGAACTCTGCGGACCGACAATAGGCGGTGCGCAAGGGCTCGGCTCAACGGTTGTCGATGCCCAGATTAAGGAGGGCTCTATGGACGAGCTGCTTTCCTTGATTCGTCACCACGAGGTGGCGGAATGTTTGCAACCCCTTGGCTTGCTTGTTGAGCCCATGGCGAACGGTGATTTGCATGTTGATGCCGGGCGCCTCGATCCGGGCGTCACGACACTGCTTGTCAACGCCGGCATGACGACCATTTCAGCCGACGAGTTATCGAGTGATGAGGGGGTCGAGAACGTTGTTGCTCGCTATGATGCGCTCATACAGATGCAGCCGAGCCGTTTTATGGTGCGGCCGGCAACGAAACCGGTCGCTCCAGCATCGATGCCTCGATCGAAAGCATGGCTTGAGCGCTATTATGGCACGAACGGTTTTTCTCCGTTCGGTGAGCGTAAGCCAAGTGTGATCGATCACGCGCGCTGCGCTGGGCCGTTGATTGCGAGCATCGATGACGAACCTTTGGTCTTCTTTGATGCATCGTCTCAAATTGCAACTCACGCTGCAGGCCTCAATCCCGCCGAGGTGCAGCGTCATCGCGATGAGGGGTATTTCGACGAGGTGCTTGCCACCAATCCCGATTCATCTCGTGAGTCTTGCGTTGCTTTAGAACAACTGGCGGACTTAGTTCGCGCTCATGTTCACTCGTCGCTTGACCAAGTGACTTTTGCTAATTCCGGCGCCGAATCCAATGAAAAGGCGCTTCATCTGGCGCGTGAAAATGGCCGAGGTGGTCACCAGTTACTTGCCATGAAAGGAAGCTTTCACGGGCGAACCTTGTTGCCGCTTCATGGTACCTGGAATCCTGTTAAGCGAGGGCCATTCGAGTTTGCTGGTTTTGAAGCGACTTGGGCCGAGTTTCCTCGGCACCTAGTCCCCGAAATTGAGCCTGATTTGCCCGAGGGTTGGGTCAGAGCATGGCATTCGGGCGACGGTTGGGTCGATGCGAGCGACGATGGGTTGTTAGTTGCTGAAGTCGAGATTCTCCATGGAATTAATGAAACCTTAGCGGCATCGCCAGTCTTTGCTGTCATTACCGAGGTCATGCAGGGTGAGGGGGGTGATAATTACGCCACGCGGCGATTCTTCTGCGCGTTGCTCGCCATCTGCAGACGTTACGATGTGCCACTGGTGGTCGATGAAGTTCAAACGGGCTTTGGTTTGGGTGGGCCGCTCTTTTGGCACACCGGGCTCAACTTAGTCGATGCCGACGGAGCGAGCGATACACCCGACGTGGTGACCGTTGCGAAAAAGGCGCAACTCGGTGTGGTTGTCAGCCGTTTCGAAGACCATGAACCGACCGAGGTTTCCTCGGCATCTGCTGTTCGGGGTTTAGCCCAAGCACGGATTGCATTGCGTACTGATCACGATGAAATCGCAGCTTACGCCGAATCGAGCCTTCGCGGGTTAGCTAAAGCTTTGCCCGAAGGATTGGTCACCAATGTGCGCGGTCAGGGGTTGGCTTGGGGCATTGATCTGCCCTCTGGCGCCGTGGTTAATCGTTTGCTCTCCGAGCGATTTTGGCGCGGGTATTTGACCTATATTGCGGGCGCTCAAACGCTTCGTTTTCGGTTAAGTCCAGCGATGACGGCAGCGACTTGGCAGGGGGTCGTTGATGCGCTCGAGAACAACCTCAAGGAGTTGATTGATCAGGTAGGGTGGGAAGGTCCGGAAGCGTTCGCTGAAGCTGTTGCTCAGTTGGAGCCGGCGAACTGGACAGCGTCCGGTGAGACATACCATCCACGCTTTGGTTTAGCTGACGGTTATCGTCTCGAGAGGCTAACGCCCGAATACCTAGAAGAGGTCATGGATCGTGTCCTTGAGCTCGAAGCGCAAGCCTACGAGCCAGAGCGCCGAGAAACCGCTGTCGGTCTGCGCGGGTTTGTGAATCTGAATGGTTATATTGGACATGCTGTAGTCGATGCTCAAAGCCAGCTTGTCGGCTTCTCGATGGCCGCGGCACTTGAAGGGTTTCCATCGGTTGATGGTTGCCCTCAAGATGCGACTTGGGGCGAGGGAATCAGCCTGTATTCACTCGAGATGCTTGTGAGCGAAGACCATCGGGGTGCGGGTATCGGCCGAGTCCTGAAATCTGCACAGATCGATGCTGCGCGCGAGGCTGGATTCCGCTTTATCTGCGGTCGCAACCGGGTTGGTGGTACCGACGAAATGGCACCGCTGAACCAGTCTTTTGGCGCCTACACGGTCTGCCGCTTGACCAAACAGTACGGCGGCGGTGGTGAAGCCGATTATTATCGCTTGCCGCTGTACCCCGGCCGCGTTCTGGCGAGCGCTCGCTCCGGTCTGGGCGTGGATTTAGCGGGCGGTTTGCAGCGCCCCTTGGGTGACGCACCTCAGACGCTGCTCAAAGCTGCTCGGCGCGGTGTCTTTGGTGGAGCTGTCTGCAACAAGGTTAGCCTGTGCAACTTCACCACGCCTGATACCGTCAGGTTTGCCGAGTTGTTGCAAGCGCTAGCGCCGCAAGGTTGCGATCATGCGTTGTACACCTCGGGGCGCGATGAGATGGTTGATAAGGCGCTTCGAGCGATCAAATACAGTCATCGACAGGCCGATATCGTGCTGGCTTTTGAAGGGACGTATGTCGGCCATACGACCGCCGCTGCGCGTTCAGCGTCGGATCATGAGCAGCCCTATTTCGAGTGGCCTAAGTTGCCTCACCCTGCTCGGGTAGGCGATCAGGCCGCGTTAGACGCTTTGGATGAAGCGCTAAGTGCCTATGGTGATCGTGTTCTTACCTTGATCATTGAGCCGATCGGTGAGCGGTCCGGGTTGGTCATACCACCAACTTTTTATTCGGCGCTGCAAGAGCGTCGCCTCGAGCATGGGTTGCGGGTGACGGTGAGTGAGACAGCGACGGGCGGTTTCCGTCATGGTCATGGGACCTGCTTTTATGTGGATCATACCGATCTCGAGGCCGATCAGGTGCTTTGGTACACCGGCGGTCAGCTGGGCGTTGTCTTTTGTGCTGAAACGACGTGGGTAGAAAAACCACTGCAGCTGATCTCGACTTGGGATGGCGATGAGTTGTGTATGCTTCGCGCCGCTCACCACTTGCGATGGGCGTTGCGACATCGCGACCAGATTGCCCAGCGAGCGGCCCTAATGAGCCGTATGTTCGGCGAGCTTGGCGAGGCAACGAGTCTCGGGCTGTGCGGTCATGTCGCCGTTGATGATGTGACCGCAGCAGCGGCTAAGCTCGAGGAACAAGGTATTCATGTTCGCAGCTCAGCGGCAGGCATTACTCTTTTACCGCCCTTGAATATTGATGCTGCTCAGCTTGCCGATGGGCTGCGCGTGATCACGCAGATCTAGGCGTTGACGCTCAGCTCGACGCCGCGTTGTCCGGTGAGCGGTCCGCGACAGGTACGCATGATGGGTTGGTCTTGAGTCCAATCAAACACCAGACCTCCGCACGTCGCAGAGCGATGAGGTTCTTCCTCGCTGATCAGCATGCTCAAACGCGAGTCGCTCAGCACATCCCACAACCCTTGAGGGCTTGAGGTGATCGCTTCGGTTCCCAGCAACTCTTCAAGAGCGTTCCAGCGAATAAAGGTTGTCGATTCAGGCGATAAGACTTCGCGAGCAGCCTGGTCAGGATCGAGACAGTGGTTGGTATGACACGCTGCCTTAGGATAGGTTAAGGTGCTCGATTCACCAGCGATCCACTGCGCAATTGTCTTTTGATTGTCGGCTAAAGCTTCAACGCCATAAAAGGTCTTTTGATCGGCAATTTGATAGTGATGACCAGAGCCGACGCCGACCCGCTCGAGCAACGCTCTCGCCTCGCCGGCTGTCGAGCAGGTGAGCATGAGTCGAACTAGAGCAGGCCAAAGGATACCTAGCGTTTGGCTTGGGGTGTTCAAGTTGTTGATGGTGACGGCAACGCCGTGTTCGTTAATCCCCGCCATACCCAGACAACCCGTCAGGCTGAATGTGATGCAGCGAGGCGCACCCTCAATATTAAATCGCATCGCCTCGACAAAGGGAGCGGCTGATCCGTGCATATCCCAAGTCTGACCCAAGACGGGTGGATCCCCCGGGATGAACACCGCCGAACACCCTTGATCGTCGTAGAGCGTTTTTCGGCTCAGATCCCGTAAGTCGGTGTAGTGATTCAAAACCACCAGCTCGCCCGCACCGATTTGAGCGCCTTCGGCGATACCGCAAAATTCCTCGTATAAGGGCTCAGAGCAGCGTTTGAGGATGTGTGTGTGCTTGGCCCCGAGACGGACGATCTCATCGATCGAGTTAAAGTCAGTACGACCCAGTGTTAACTCGAGTCGAATGGTGGCGAGCTCGTGGATTCGGTCGCGAAAAGTTTCACCATGAGCCTGCCCGGCTTGGCGTGCGGTTCCATTAAAATCGAATGCCTGCATGAGGACTCCTCGTCTTCTACACTGCGTCGTCGTGGTAAAAAAGCAAACAGCCTGCGACGACGCGCAGGCTGTTTGGGAACACGGGGACTTAGAGCCGACTAGTTGTCGTGCTTAGCCCGCTCAGTGCGCCGCTTCAGCTCGCGAGCGCGTCGCTGGTATTCAGCTTCAAATGCGGACGAGCCTTCTGGGACGTTGCGCAGAGCTGCTCGAACGTTGCGATCGATCTCTTCGTCTAAGGCAAGATGCTTAGCGATCACTTCGCCAACGACTTCCTTGAGCTCATCGTCCGAGCCATAAATTTCTTCGACATTGTTCGAGTCGAACAGCGCCTCGAGGACTTGGGTCGTGACAAAATCAATGCCGTCATTGGCGAGCGGAAACTCGCGCACTTCGGCGATGCTCTTTTTCACCATCGCATAACGATCAGGGCTCAAGTGGCGTCGCTGTAGACCTGCTTTAGCCTCTTGGCTGATGCGATCTTCTTTGTTCATGTAATCGACCATCACGGTGGACAAATCGAGTTCAGCTTCAATGACTTGCGTATCTTCGATTTCCGCATACTCGCGGCTACGCAAGAAGCGGACAACGTCGTGAGAGATCTTAGGGATGACCTTGCGGTACAGGTTCAACATCATTCTATTCGCTCCTGGTCACGGCTTTGGCGACCCTTTCCGGGGCCGCGAATTCGGTCCAGGGCGGGGCCGCTAAGGGCCGAGCTTTTATGTATCGATCGCCTCGATAGGGCGGCGTCAGCGCCTTGGCAACAAAAATGGGTGGTCGATTGTTGACTTGGCCAGCACACTAAGTCCCCGGAGTTCTCAAATGCCCATACCTGAGCACTTGCGCGAAAGTTTGGCTGACCTACCGAAGCAATCGGGTTGCTATCTGATGCGCAGCGCCACCGATCAGGTTGTTTATGTGGGTAAGGCGAAGAACCTCAGGCTTCGTGTCTTGCAGTATTTCAACGGCCACGACACACGCGCTTTTGTAGCACAGATTGACCGTGTAGTGCGTCGAATTGAATGGATTCTGACCGGTACCGAAAAAGAGGCCTTATTACTTGAATCGACATTGATCAAACGCCACCGACCACGGTTCAATGTGATGCTTAAAGATATGGAACGGTCGGTGTTGTTGCGCGTCGCGCGTGACCATGATTTTCCTCGAGTCGAGTTGGCTCGAAGGCGTAAAGACGATGATGCGCGGTATTTTGGCCCGTACGACTCTGCTGGCCAGTTGCGCCGTGTGCTTGGTGTTTTGGAGCGCTATTTTCGATTGAGGACCTGCCAAGATGCAGAGTTTGTCCGGCGCCAGCGCGTGTGCATGGAGTACGAAATCGGGCGCTGCAGTGGCCCCTGTGTATTGGAGACTGCGCGCAGCGATTATCCAGCACAGGTCAAAGAGGTCGTGTGGTTTTTACGTGGCCGTACCAAGCCTCTCATTCGTTCTATGGAGCGCCGTATGGCAAAGGCAGCCGAGGTGCTCGAGTTTGAACGAGCTGCTCGGTTGCGCGACGATGTGGCGGTGATTCGCGGTGCGCTTGAGCGGCAAGTGGTGGTGCAAGAGCGTGCTGTGGATCTCGACGTCATCACTTTACAGCGACAAGGCGATTTAGTGGTGGTGGTGGTTCTGCCTGTGCGCGGCGGCGCCGTGATTGGAAAACACACCTCGGTATGGCGCGGTATGGAGCTCGAAGATGAGCAAGTTCTTCGTGGTTTCTTGCTGGCTTATTATGACGTTGAAGGTGGCGCGGCCGATGTGCCGCCGACGATCTTTGTGGATCGTATGCCGAGCGACTCTGAGCAGTTGGTCGCTTGGCTAAGCGATCGTCGCCAGAAGCGGGTGAGCGTGCGCGTCGCTCGACGAGGATCGGGACAGCAACTGATCACTATGGCGCGACAGAACGCTTTAGATGAGCTCAAGCGCACAGCAGCGCAGGCGACCGAACGGCAGCGCGCGCTGGAGCGACTGCAGCGAGCCTTAGCTATGCCATCACCGCCGCACATAATAGACGGACTGGACATCTCAACCTTTCAAGGTCGTGACACCGTTGGCGGTAAGGTTCGCTTTGTTGGAGGGAAGAGAGCCACGAAAGGGTACCGAACGGTTCACATTAAAGGCGTCGCCCAAGGCGATGATTTTAATTCCCTGCGCCAGGTTGTTCAACGGTTATATGGAAAACACCCCGAGGATGTTCCTGACCTCTTGATGGTCGATGGCGGTCGAGCACAGCTCAACGCAGTCGTTCAGGCGTTTCAAGCCTGTGGACTTGAGGCACCAAAGCTGTGTGGATTGGCGAAAGCGCGCACCCTCAAGGATGGACGTGGCTTTGACGGCGATCAGGTGATGTCGGCGCAGGCGGTCGGCGATGCATTGCACAGTCGCGAGCGCGTGTTTGTACCCGGCCGAAAGAACCCGCTCAACCTTCGAGACAATGATCCGGGTTTGGCCTTGTTGGTTCGTCTTCGTGATGAGGTTCATCGTTTTGCGATCAAAGCGCACCGTAAGTTGCGGCAAAAGCGCCATCATGGTTCGGCTCTTGATCTCATCCCTGGCGTTGGCGAGCGCCGGCGTAAAGCGCTGCTGCGAGCTTTTGGGTCACTCAAAGGGGTGACGCAGGCGCCGATTGAAAGTCTCGCCTCGGTCCAGGGCATTTCGCCGGCTTTAGCCAAACGAATTCACGCAGCATTAAATACCCCGTCCTAGAAGCCGTTGCCCAGAGCTACCTAAAGGCGCAGACTGCGCTCAGAGGAAAGGTGATGGTTTGCCTTTTGATCGTCAGAGGATGACCTATTTATGAGGCCTATTCGTCGGGTCATAATGAAACCTTTGTTTCTGATTGTTCGCTGGTTTGGTGCTCGGTTGGTGACGATCTTTTATCGTGAGGTCAAGCAAAGCGGACGCGACGATATCCCTCTCAATGTGCCCGTTATTCTCGCTGCCAATCATCCTAATTCGGTGATGGATCCCATTGTCCTCATGACCTCTTTTGAGCGGCCTGTTCACTTCCTGGCTCGTGCCGGTTTGTTTCGTTGGCGGATCATCGCTTGGCTGCTGAAGACGTTTCACGCCATTCCCGTACAGCGTCAGCAAGATGGCGGCGATATGCGCGGCAATACCGATATGTTTGCTGCGACACACGACGTTCTTGGAGGCGGCGGTGTTGTGGGTATTTTTCCTCACGGCCAAAATGTCGATGAGCGCCGCGTTGAGGACATTCGCAGCGGGGCGGCGAGGATCGCATTGGGTGCAGAGTCAGCCCACGATTGGTCACTCGGCTTAATCGTAGTTCCTGTGGGTATGAACTATGAAGATCGTGATCGGTTCAATTCCCGACTCTTGGTCCGGTGGGGTGAGCCTATTTTGATCAGCGATTATGCAGAGCGATACGCAGATGACCCGAAAGAGACGGTCCAAGAGCTGACTAAGGATTTACTTGAGGGCATGCGCTCAAGCGCCGTGCACTTGGACGAGACGGTCGAACGCAATACGCTTGATTTGGTCCGTGGAATCTACGCTCATCAACTGCACAAAGATCTGATTGGTGACGAGAAGATTCTTGAAGATCGGTTTTTTATTGAGCGTCGAATTGGCGATGCGATTGCCTGGGCGAGAGACGCGATACCGGATCGAGTGGACCGATTACTGACGCAAATGGCCGAGCACCATTCATTGATGCAGCGTATTCATTTGCGAGAGCGCGTCTTTAAGGGCGGTCAAGGCAATACCAAGTATCGCCGGCGCGCGCTTCGCTCGACCTTGCGTATGATCCTTGGCTTACCGCTTGCCGTTTGGGGCGTTTTGCACAACATCATCCCGTATCAAATCACCGCCTGGTTAACTCGCTTTGCCGCTGAGGAGGCGATCGTAGCTGTTACCGCTTTTTTGTCCGGAATTTTTTGGTTTAGTCTCTGGTATGTCGCTCTCGGTTACGCCGTTTACGCGGTGAATCAGTCGATTCTTGCGACGGTTCTGTATGGTCTGAGCGTACCTGGATCAGGCTTGTTTGCCGTCGCCTATTTACGATGGCTACGCAGCGCTCGAAACGAGGTGCTGGCTGGTTTGATCCTACGCCGGCACCCGTCTCTTTTAGCCAAATTACGCCAGCAACGCGAACAGATTGTCCATGAACTCGATAGCGTTCGTGAGCAGTTTTTGGATGCGACCGATAGCGAGATTAGTCAGTATTTAGAGCAGCGATCTTCTTCGCTGTAAACGGGTCATGCCGGGCGATCGCACTCATCCAAGTGCTGTGTTGTTCGTTGCACTCTTGATCCGACCAATGCAGCAATTCACCGACCGCATTGGCTAAATCTTGGGTTCGTTCATGCCACGGCAAATCTTCGGTCGTGAGCATGCACCTTCGAGCAAAAATATCGTCGAGCGTAGCGGCGTATTCCATGGAGGTGGCGTGTACGATTTCACCTTTGATGACCGGTAAGCCCTCGACGAGCGGTTCAGCCAGCGTTGAGTCGTTTCGAATGTGGTCAAAAATATCTCGTCCATAGGGACCATAGACACGAGCAAGCCGTGCAAAAAGGGCTTTATCGAGCTGATCGGGTCGATCAGAATCAGTAAGTAACGGCATGACGACGGCTCGCTGACGCGTGCTGTGCGTACGCTTTTTACCTAAGATCTTCATCGCTTTTCGTACCGTCTCTTCGGCGAGGCTACGATGGGTTGTCAGTTTGCCGCCGAGCAGATTGATCAACCCGGCCTCGCCCCGAGCGTCTTTGGGTCCAATGACTTGGTGCGCCCGACTGACGGCACCTTCTTGGACGCGTGGACCACTCTTTCGAACCAACGGTCGAATACCGGCACGCGTCAAAATAATATCATCGCGTTGATAGTTGGCACCGGGTAGAAGTTGGTTGGCTTCATCGATCAAGTAATCGATTTCGTCTTCGGTGGCATACCAGTGATCCGGTTGGACATGATAGATATCGGTCGTCCCCACCCAAAGGGAGTCTCCCCACGGGATAATAAAGAAAGGGCGCCCATCACTACGTGCTTGAACGTAAAGACCAGAGGCAGGGTGTCCCTCCCGCCGTGGCAACATAATATGACTACCACGCGTGGTGTGCAGCATCGGTTCAGCGCGTGACTCAGACCGCTTCATGACTTGATCGACCCAATGGCCTGCGGCGTTGATAATCAGCGGCGCGTAGAGCAGACGCCCATCACTTAACTCGACCCCGACTATCTTTGAATCATCTCGGATGAGCGACTCCACGCGCACGCCAATATCACAGCTTGCTCCGGCGTGAATCGCATCCGTCATGAGTTCGACCACGAGCCGCTCGGGGTAGCGAACTTGGGCATCGAGGTAGCGCAGCGCGCCTTTGATACCGTCGTGTCGAAAATCGGGGAACTGGTTGCGCAGAGCCTGCGCGCTGAGACTGCGAACCTCGCCACCAAAGGGGCGCCCTGCCATCGCTTCGTATAACCATAAACCCAAGCGTAGGGTAGCCACCCAATGCGGGTCTCCGTCTTGAACGGCAAGTTGGAGCTCAAGTTCAGAGACTCGCCATGGGCGTTGTTTCAGCAACAACTCTCGTTCACGAAGCGATTCGAAGACCAAACCAAACTCGAAATATTCTAAATAGCGCAGGCCGCCATGAATCAGGCGTGTGGATCCTGCACTGGTACCGTAGCAAAGATCGCGCGCTTCAATCAGGTGCGGATGCAGACCATTCAGTGCAGCTTCACGGGCTACCGCAACACCATTGATACCCCCACCAATGATGATGACATCTGCATCGTTCTGGTGTTTGCTCATCGCCGTTCAAGCTCTCCGGTCACGCACATGGTCGCTGTACAGATTGCCCCTGCCGGATTCCCTTGGTCATCTTCAAGCTCATTACACGAAAAACCGCGTGGGCAATCGGCCGTATCGCGGCAGCCTAAGGCACAAGCCTTACCCAAACTGTTTCCATCTCGATCTTGATAATCGACGCAAAGCGAATCGCTACCATGACGCTCTGCAGGTGAACAATCGTTGCTGTCTTGGCATGGTGCGCAGAAGCCATCGGGGAAATCAAAGCAGCTGCCTTGCCGGACGTCGTCCGGACAAGGCTGTCCCGAGTCATCGAGTCCATTCATGCAGCAGAACTGACCGAGTCCACAGTCGAGCTCTTTGGTTCGACAGGGCCGCGCAATACATTGCCCTTCACTACAGATTTGCATGGATGAACAATGTTGATCAGTCAGACAACCTTCTGTGCATTCTCGACTGTCGGTGTCGCAGTAGATGCCAAAGCGCGGGGGACAGTCCGAATCACTCGAACATCCTGGCAGACGACAACGGCTTTCGCGACAGGTGAAGCCTTGCGCGCAGTCATTGTCCGCTACGCAGCCCGGTCCACAACGTCCATCATCATGACAACTTTGATTGCCGGCACAACTGCCCGGCTCGCAGCGCGGTCTGCATAAACCGGTGATCGCATCACAAGTGCCGCCATCGTTACAGTCGCTATCGATACGACAGTAATCAACACATAGACCCGCCTCGCCTTGGCGTTGGGCGCAAAGCAACCCTTGGGGGCAGTCGGCATCGGCAGAGCAACCCATCGGTGTTCCGCATTGGCTGGGTAAACAAAACCCTGCAGGGTCACGGATTAGACCTGCTGGACACTCACGCGCCGAGCTCTCGAGGGCACAGACTTGCCGGCCATCATGATTGACACAGGGGTTGGGTAGTCCGCTGATCTGGTCGAGTCCGCAGTGAACCGCATCACGACACGGCGCACAGAGTGGACGAGCTCGTCGGCAGACTTCGGTTTCGCAGCGCTCACCGGGTGCACAGTTGAAATCTTGAGCACAGGCCGACCCAGCGACACAATCCCCGGCCGCATCACAGCGCTGGCCAGCTTCGCATTCGTCGTCATAGCGACATTGCTGGGTGGTTGCATTGGTTCCATTGTTCTGGCTGCTGCCATCGAGGCCACTTTGACTCCCTCCGTCGAGTGTCGAATTCGCCTCTTGGGTCGAACAACAGACCAAGCTCAGTATGATAGGTAGGATACGCAGCATTGATCAGTTCCTTGCATTCACCTTGTTAGGTCCCCTAACGCATAAACACCATGCATCCGAAGAACATCTTTAAACTGCGTCCCTTAGCAATTTTGTTAGGCTCTTTACTGGCAGTGTCCGGCCCGTGCCATCTGGCAAATAATTGGCAGCATGAAGCGATCAACGAGCGTTTGGTCGCTGATGGCGTCGACGTTATGGCAACGGTGGAAGAACTCAGTGGCGGCGCGCACACGAGCGCACAGTCAGCGCAAACGGGTGAATCGCATTGTCGTTGGCACGTGCGCTTTGATGACGTGACTTGTCGCGAGACCTTTGCGCATGTTTGCCCCCAAGGAATTTCGGAAACACCGATGATCTTTCTGAAAGAGGATCCGACCGTGTGTCGGGTGCTGAGTCGATCGGCTGTGGCCGCAGAACTTGAGCAGCCCTCAACAGCGGGTTTTGGGTGGTTGATCACGGGGTTGGGTTTGGTCTTGGTCGCGCTGGGTCTGTGGAGGCGTCAGAATCACGCCCCTCAAGTGCCGCTCAAAGATAGAAATTGAGGAACCTTGCAGCGGTTTTTGCGCTGTGGCAGGCACAAGGGACGGATGATGAGGAAGAGTCTATGAGTCAGGAATCGCTGAGCCTCTTTGAGGACCTTGAAGAGACAGAGACTTCCGAGCAAGCTCAGACCCCTATCGAGGTCAGCGATGTCGAGGGTGAACGGCAGGAACGAGACGACACGTCGGCGGCTGAA